>CALYAD010000055.1 GCA_944393415.1 uncultured Clostridia bacterium
AAAAAATCAAATTCACTGTTTTTACTCCTTCAGTCAGCTGCGCTGACAGCTTCCTCTAAGAGGAAGCCAAAACAACAAATTATGAGCTTTAATCAGCTATATGATTAATTTTATAAAAAAGCACTAAGCAAAACATAAAAAAGCTGTACCAAAGAAGTGACGGTACAGACGCACATATAAAAACCTTAAACATTTTTCGGATATCCCCTTGCAATTTAGGAGAAAATATGATATAATCTTCCTAAGGGTGCCGGTTATCCGGTTGCGTAAGGTTGTGCCTCGGACACTTCTTTATGCAGGACTGTGTATTGCCGTACACGGTCTGCCTTTTTCTGTGTTTATTATAACTTATTTCGACTTAATTGTCAAGAGCTATTTGGAAATAATTTATGAATTTTTTGAGGGGAACTTTTTATAAAAAGTTCCCCTCTTTCAAAAATTTTCTGTATTTTGATAATTGCAAATTCCGGAACATTATTCAAAGAAGCTCCGTTATTAAACGTTTTCGCCCGCTGCCTAAGAGGAGGGGAGACATCTTAATTTATTTATAAAAAAATCAGACTCCGGAATAAGCAGAAAATCCTCCGTCTATCGGGACGACTATACCGTTGACAAATCCGGACGCGCCGGCGTCGCATAACCAAAGCAGTGTGCCGATAAGCTCCTCAGGCTCACCGAAACGTCCCATAGGAGTGGCGGCGAGTATTTTTTCGCTCCGAGGTGTAAGTGAACCGTCCGGATTTTTAAGCATGGCGTGGTTTTGGTTTGTTACAAAAAAGCCGGGCGCTATCGCGTTACAGCGTATACCAACCTTGGCAAAATGAACGGCAAGCCAAGCGGTGAGATTGGATACAGCCGCCTTTGCCCCGGAATATGCCGGTATTTTGGTAAGAGGACGGAAAGCGTTCATTGAGGAAATATTAAGTATCAGAGGATCCTTGGTGCGTGCCATATCGCGGGCAAAGACCTGAGTGGGAAGAAGAGTGCCGAGGAAATTGAGGTTAAAAACAAATTCTATACCTTTGGGATCGAGATCAAAAAATGTTATCACATCCTTTGTCGTTTCAGCGTCCAGGTCCTCAGGGAACAGATATTCCTTGGTGGTAGTACCCTTTGGATTATTTCCGCCCGCTCCGTTTATTAGGATATTACAAGGTCCAAGCTCACTGTCAATTGCTTTTTTCGCGGTTGTAAGGGAATCGCGGTCAAGAACATTACAGGCGTACGCGCGCGCGTTTCCTCCGTTATTTCTTATTTTTGCCGCTACAGCTTCGGCGGCGTCAAGACGGAGATCAAGAACTGCGACATTAGCGCCGCATTCCGCTATAGCCTCGGCAAAATAAGAGCAGAGAACTCCGCCGGCGCCGGTGATCACAACTGTTTTTCCGGTAAAATCGATTTTGATGGGTAGCTTCATTTGTTTGTCTCCTTTATGTAAAATTAATTTTTTCTGCAGTCCGGACAGTGTCCGTAAAACATCATCTGATGGTCGGATATCGAAAAGCCTGTTGTATCCGAAACGCTCATGTCTAATTTTTCGGTAAACTTAAAAGAAAGCTCAGCGGTTTTACCACAGGAGGTACAGAAAACCCTGTGTATCGTGCGAACCATGCTGTCCGCGCCGTTGTAACGATAGGCGGCTTTGGAGGTCGAACCGTTTACAATACGTATAAGCGTGCCTTCAGCTTCTAAACGGTTAACGGCGCGATAAATAGTGGCGATACCGAGCTTGATACCGGAATCTTCAAGCAGCTCCGACATTTCAGAAACTGTCATATCCCGATCTTTGTTATTTTCCAAAAATTGCTTAAATAACAGTTTTTGTTTTGTCAGACGCATTGACGGCATATTTATCAAACCTCTCAAAAATCAGTTTATAAACATAGATAATTATAACATTAATTACTCTTTATTGATAGCGTTATTTGTTAATTTTTCAACTTATGGTTAGTAAATCCCAATATAACTTATTTAGGATGTCTCCCGCCTCTCAGGAGGGCACCGCTTAAATTTTTCAGTAGGGTATACAATCTTCCACAGAAAACGTTGAATGACGGGGCTTAGCCACTTAATTATATCAGTAATATTTTTTTCAGCTCGCTTGGGGAGTCTATAAGCAGCTTTGCGCCGCTATCAAGTAACGCCTCGCGTTCTCTGTACCCCCATGTCACGCCAATCGGATAAAGCGATGCAGCCTTTGCTGTCAGCATATCGACATGAGAATCTCCTATCATTGCGGTCTCCGATACGGACGCTGCAAGCTGTGAGCAGATAAACACCGGCGCGGCAGGATCGGGCTTAGGCGGAAATTTGCCCTGTCCGAGTACAATGTCAAATATTTTTTGAGGAAAAAGCTTGTTTATGATGTTTTTTACGAACAGATCCTGTTTGTTTGATAGGATCGCTAATTTTACTCCGGCAGAGGATATTTCCTGAAGAGCTGTGGATATACCGTCGTAAGCATGAGTTTTTCTATCATAACAAAGGGAGTAATGCTTTTCATATACCTTCAGAGCTTCGCCGATAAAAGCGGCGTCATTTCTGAATTTTTCGGGAAGCGAGCGTTTTACAAGCTCGAACGCTCCGTAATTAATATTTTTCAGAGCTTGGGAACGTGTAAGAAGCGGTAACGAATAATCAGCGAGCATACCGTTTATTCCGTCTGTTATATCGTCCAGAGTATCGGCTATTGTGCCGTCAAGGTCGAAGATCGCGGCTTTTATCATAAAAATTTACCTCTTTATCTTTTTACTGTTCTTTGCCGAACGGAAGCTCTATACATCTTCCGAGGGTAAAGGAATAAATAAGCGTTCTTGATATTTCATGTCCGGTCAGTTTTTTCAGAGCGGTGCGGTAATAGCCAAGCTGTAAAGCGTGTCTGCCGATAAAAAAATCATCCTCTAAAACGGTGTTTCCTACTATTTCGCGGGGAACACGGTCTGTTTTGTAATCGAGCAGCACATATTTACCGTCTTTATCAGTAAAATAGCAGTCGATAACTCCCTGAACAAAGATAAAATCATCGCTTAATTCTTTTTTCAGATCATTATCCGCGGTGAACTCGGAGGCGGGAAATTTGATATTAAACCGGTATTCCCGCTGACAGCGTTCGGAGGAGTGAATTTCGCTGAATATTTCGGATTGAAAGAAAACATTTAAAGCTTTTCTGTCTATAAGCTCCGCGTGAGCGGGGAGAATAAACTTTTTTTCGGTAAGACGTGTAATTTCGCTGTCTATTCCATGTGACAGTACATTGTCAAAATCGCAGAACTGCATGAAAACGTGTGTTGCGGTTCCGGCTTCCGCAGGGGAGTGAGCGGAATATGAGGATAAAAACGCGGGGGTTTTTAAAAGTGAGGAATTGTCGTTTTCTTGATAAGTGATGTCATAGGGAAGAGCGATACCGCTTTGCTTTGCCATTTCATTTATCGAGGCAAAATTATCGGCTTCCTCCGAAGAGTCAAGTATCTGAGGATAAAGCCTTGAAACGGAAAGCTTTGCGGGAATCCGGGCTGATCGGCTGTGAGGATAAACAAACGACAGGCGTTTATCAAGAAGTTCGTACAGATTGCCGTATTCGTAAGCGTCGGTCAAAGCATCCGTATCAGCAATTTGTTTGGTACTTGAAGCGGTATTATCATTATCATTGCTTAATATATCTTTAGCGGCATAAACGGTTACCGTATATCTGGGAGAAAGTTCAGTAGGACGGCTGAGAGCGGTAAGTATCCACTCAAGGTAGGAATTTTTAGTGATGTAATTCATCGGATGACCGGATGACGCGTATAAGCTGCAGGAACGCTGAAGCTTTTCAAAATCCCTATGGCTCGCGCAGATATAAAGTGCGCTTTTGGCGCGGGTAAGCGCTACGTATAGAACTCTCATTTCCTCGTCTGTCTGTTGCAGCTCTTTTTCGGCTGCAAGCGCGAGACGGTACGGGGAATCGCTTGAGGTTAGCCGCAGCTCATCCTTTATACGCATTGCGGCTCCCATGCGCGGATCTGTTATAACTGCTTTTTTCAGGTCGTCGCGGTTGAATTTATGCGAGGTGCCGCAGACAAAACAATGCTCAAATTCCAGTCCCTTTGACTGGTGTATACTCATTATTCTTACACCGGAAGCCTCAGACGATGCGCCGGACGGCGAATTTCCGCTTTCTGTAATATGACGAACTCTTTCAAGAAAGGAATAAATATCGGTCTTGCCTGATAAGGTAAAATCACGCGCAAGGTCATACAGCGTCAGAAGATTGGCACGCCGAAGAGCAGCGACGGCTTCAGAGGTGTCAATTTTGTCGTAAATCAGCGAAAAGAAGGATGTCTCGGTATAGATCTGCCAAAGCACGCGGTCAACAGTATTTTCAGCGGCAAACGCTCGCGCGGCAGTAAAAAAGGAAAGAAATCGCTTTCCCTTTTCAAATTCTTTGCTTTCGGTATACCTTGTCAGAGATTCAAAAAGCGGAATATCCGGATATTCTGTTCGTATGGATATAAGCTCGTTCATAGTAATACCGAAAACCGGGCTTTTCAGAGCTCCGGCAAGAAAAATATCGCGGTAAGGATTATCTATACAATTCAGCAGGCAAAGGGCAAGCTGTATTTCGGGAGCGCCAAAAAGCTCTGAGCCTTTATCGGTGCTTACCGGAACCGAGTGTTTTCGAAGCGCCTCCTCAAATACCGGGGCCGCCGAGCGTGTACTGCGCAGCAGTATTGCGATATCGGAAGGGTTCGCCCCGTCGTTTATAAGAGCGACTATTCTTTTCGCGGTCATTTCCGCTTCGAGATGATAGCTGCCGGAGCTTTCGGAAATATTTTCCTCATCACCGTCCGCTTCCTTATCAGGTATTTCGGCTATCAGAATTTTTACCTCCGGAGCGGAAGCGGATAGGACTTTCCCGCATATGAGGCGGTCGCTTTTTGAGTAGGGAATACGGTATGAAAGCGGAGCAGAGTCCGCCGGAGTGAAAAAAAGCGCGTCTGAGACCGCGTTTACAAACTCGGCCACCGGCTTTTCGGATCGAAAATTCTCCGAAAGAAATACCGTAGCGTTTTCTTTAGCGGTTTCATTATTATTAAGCTCGCTTTCGGGAGAATACTCGGTAAATATTCTGCGGTAATGAGAGAAAATAGAGGGCATAGCGCCTCTGAAGGCATAGATGCTTTGCTTTATATCTCCAACCATGAAGAGTGGAGTATTTACCGACAGCGCTTCAAAAATATTATTCTGAAGCGGGTTGACGTCCTGGTATTCATCGACAAATATCTCGTCATAAGCTTCGGAAATACGGAAGGCAAGGGGAGAGATACTGTAGTCAGGTAAGTATAAAAGCCGGAGGGTATAGTGTTCAAGATCGTTGTAGTCGAGCACGGCTCTTGCCTGCTTGTGATCCGAGAAACGCCGGTCAAATTCTTTTAACAGCTCGATAAGCGAACGCGATACGGAGACGGTGGCATCTCTTAAATAAATAATATCGTCGTCTGAAAAGCAAAAATATTTTTCGCTCAGCTCTGTCAGCTTTTTATTTGCGTAGCCTCTGACATTTTCCTTGTAAAACTCGCCTTCGTCCGTTTTGAACTCAGCCCTGACTATACCTATCCTTGTGCTTTGACGCTCCGAAAGCGTTTCGCGCACATTTCGGTAATCGTGAGTTTGGGCGCTATTTTTCAGTTTTATTATAAAATTAAGCTCTGATCTGAAAACCGGTGTACAGGCACCCGAGTACTTTTCGTCAGTTTCAAAATAATCTATGGCGGTAGTGTACAGACCGATAAGGTAATCGCACAGCAAGGCTACTCTGTTGCAGAGGATCATAGCGTAAGGGTCTCCGAGATTCAGTGACCCGCTCGACATGACATCGGCGCTTTTTTCCCAATCTTCAAACCCGTGAGGCTGGTTTTTTATGCTGTCGTACATTGAAAGAAGCAGGTCTGACAGCCGGTCGTCTCTGTCGGATATAAAATTCTCGGCAAACGTCGCAAAGTCCGGTATAGGAGGAAATAGCCCGGCGTATGCGGTTTCCAGCAGATCCTCCATGACCTCAGAGCGCATTGCCCTTGTTTCCGTTTCGTCAGCTACCCTCATTGAGGCGCTCAGCCCGAGAGCGTGAAAATTGTTTTTTATGAGCGAAAGACAAAGCCCGTGTATAGTGCTTATCTGAGCGGAAGGGAGCTTTATAAGCTGATCGTGCAGGCGTTTATTATTCGGTTCTTTTTCTGATGCTTCACGTATCGCGCGCTCAATCTTTGCTCTGAGCTCCTCGGCAGCTGAACGGGTGAAGGTTACGACAAGAAGCCTGGAAATATCAAGTGGAGACTCGGCATTTGTTATGCCTGATATTATTCTTTCGGTCAAAACAGTGGATTTACCGGATCCGGCAGCGGCGGAGATAAGAACCTTTTTGGCTTTAACGCCTATTGCCGCCAGCTGTGCTTCTGTCCATTTTATATCCGACATTTAAGTATTAGATCCTCTCTATGCTTCTTATTTGCGCGCGTTTCTGCAGACTACGGACATTGCGCAGTATCCGCAGGGTGAAAGCTGCGGATTTTTTATTGGTCTTGCGGAAGCGTCGCCCGATAAGATCGATGAGCCTATCCTGACAAGCACGTCCGATACCTCGCTTAAAAGCTCTCCGAATTCCTCGAGCGTCTTCAGCTCGCCGTGAGTCATTTTCAGCTGATCTTTTTTCATTGTTACCGGAATAAATCTGCCGGAAAGTCCGTTTTCCATTGCTGAAAGTACGTTTTCATCTTTAAGAAGAATGCCGGAGCGGATCAGCTTACTTTCGGCGTAGGTCAGGGCCTCCTCAGAGGTGACGGGTCTTTCGGTGGTTTTTGTTTCGATGCGGGAGGTGTGATAGAGTACGCCGGCAGGCAGGATATGTCCGTTTTCACTTATACCGAGCTTTTTTTTGAGCGTCGGATTGTCGGTACGCCAAAAAGCGAACAGGTATAAAAGCATTTGCATGTCGATGCCGAGCGCTATATTTTTAAGCGAATGTTTACGGGAACCGGTTTTATAATCAACGACCCGGATATATACATCGTCGTTTTCCTTATATGTATCAACGCGGTCTATGGTTCCGTATACCGAAATCGTCCTTCCGTCCGGAAGAACAGCCTGAAGCGGCTTTACGCCGGATTCGGCGCTCCCGATTTTTAATTCAAAAAAGCTGGGTCTGAAGCTGCTGTTTTCAAATTCCGAGAGCAGGTTTTTTATTATAAGCTTTACGGTACGGCGAAGCCTTAAGAGCAGGGCGCCGAAGCGTCCGGAGCTAACGAAGCTCTCTCCGAGCGCGCTGTTCAGTATCTCGTTTACGGCGCGGTCTATGATCTTATCAAGCTCATCTTCGGTAGGGGACAGCATGTCCGAACCCGGAGGGAAAATAGTCGAAATTACCTTTTCAAGTATCCGGTGGATATAAGTTCCTACGTCCGCGGTACGGAAAGCCGAATGCCTTTTTTCGTTAAGCCTCAGGATATACCTGCAATAATATGAAAACGGACATTTTGCGTAATCCTCCAGCCGGTATTGCGTCAGATTCAGATGCTTGCCAAAAAGCTTTTTAGAGATGCTTTCGGATATTTTAACTTCTGTTTCTGACAGCGGTATACGGTGAGACGGAAGTGTTTTTCCGTGTTTTTCATATAATTCCCGCATAACGGCGTACAGTGTTGTACCATAGGCAGAGTAGGTGATCGGAAGAGCGGTATCCAGCGTCTGGATCCTGTCCGTAAGTGTAAATTCATCAGGGTAGTGGGAAATCCGGTTTCCGGGGAAAAGAGCGCAAAGTCTCGTAAAGCCCGAGGACGGAGGGTTTTTTCCGTTTTTCACATAGGTAGCGGTTATAGTTTCAGACGCAGAACAGGCAGCTCTCAAAAAGAAAAACATTTCTTCATCGGTTTTTACCGCGGTATTGGGGGAAAGCTCTATTCCGTTATCGTAGAGAAGTGATTTTTCCGTATCCGAAAAAACGCTGTCATCGGTTACCGCGCGGGGGAAATTCCCGCTTTCACAGGCAATAAGGAATATATGGGACCTGCCGTTGGCGCGGAGAATGGAAGCGTCTCCGGATACGACGCAGTCAAAGGATTGAGGAATTTTTCCGAAGTCCGTATATTTTGCCGCCATTTGTAAAAGCGAGGAGAGTACCTTGGCGTTTACCGGGATATCGTATCCTACCGCTACCGCGGTATCGAGTAATGAAACAAAAATATTATACACTGTTATATCGCTGCTGTCACTTGAGGTACGGATATAGTCATAGGCGCCGCTTTCGTTTATAAGTAAATAAAGCGATGCGCACGCCTCTTTAAGCGTAACGCCGTTTTTCAGGGAATCCTTAAGCTTAATAAGAGGTCCGCATATCTGTCGGCGAAGCCTATTGATATGCTTAAGCTTAATAAAAGAGCTTTCCGATATAGCGTCGTTCAAGCCGTCTGGATTCATATTCCAATCATATTCGTCTGTCCATCGGCTGCCGCTGATATTCCAAAGCGTGGTATAGCTTTCAAGTATGTCTATATCGGAAATATCAAGACCGCATAGTCCGGTTTTAACATAAGACAGAATGTCTTCTCTCTTGAAACCACCGTAGATAACCTCCAGCGCTCCGTTAACACAGCGGTACAGCGCACTTGAAGATAGGGAAGAACGAGTTGAAGAAAACAACGGTATACCGTATCGGGCGAAAACTACCTCAAGGACGCCCTCATACTCCTCCGTGCCTCGTCCGATTATCGCGATATCGCGGTATCTTGAGCCTTGTCGTACCAGCCCGCAAATGCGGCATGCTATATATTCCGCCTCGGAAAAGCGGTCACGGCAGGAGGTAAGAGTTACGCGATCGGAAAAAAAGTTTTTCTCAGATTTGAATGAGAGCTCCCATAGCTTATCCTCGATAAGCTTAAATTCCTCGGGTATATGGCTGCTTTTACTGTAAAGCTCAGTTATTTTTTCTATTTTTACACCATGCTTTTCGGCTATACCGATAATATCGCGTTCGGTTTTTTCAACAGTCATAAAGCCGGTCTTTCCGTTTTCCTGAGGACGGCAGAGCGTAAGCGTGAGATCGCATGAAAGCAGACAGTACTCAAGAACCTTCAGCTCAGAGGCGGTAAATCCGTTGAAGGAATCCGCGTAGAGGAGGGAATCCGAAAGAAAACTGTGTTCCTTCAGAATCCGGGCAAGGCGTTCAACGTCGTCCTGAGGATCGGAATATTCCTCTTTCAGCACCGCATAGTACGCGGTATAGATAAGTGAGATATCGCAAAGCTTGTCCCTTAGAGGGGATGGCGGCAAAACATCTGATTTTGAGGAAAGAACGGACGGAGCTATCCTGTAGCGTTTCAGCTCCGTACATACGGAAAGCAGCATCTCGCACAGCGCTCTGTCACGGCTTTTTCCGAACGCCTTCAGTACAGGAGCCAGCTCCTCGACAATGCGCCAGATGATAAGCAGCTTTCCTCCGTCGTCGATATACTGATATTCAATTCCTCCGTATTTACGAAAGGCAAGGTTTGCAAGTCTCCTGAACGAGACGACTGTCAGGTTTTCACAGTATATCCCTTCCGCGTCCGCGCGGTCAGCTATACGGCGTTCCGCTTCCATTACCTCCTGCTCGGGCACAAGCAGCGTTACGTGTTTGCCTTCCGAAAGAGCTTTAAGTATTTCCCCGTATAACCGATAAGTCTTGCCGGCTCCGGGCATACCGTATATGATCCTGAGCATCTTTACCACCAGTGTTAAAGTCGAATTTTATTGATAATACACAATTATTTATGATAATTTTCTGCTTAAAGAATAAGGAAGCTGCGTATCGGTATATTTTTGTTCAGAGGGGACTCCGCTCATATTGAACAGCAGCGTTCCGCCGTTCTTTATATCGTTGTGATTTATAAAAGTGTTTTCCAGGCGTTTACCGTTTACCGTGATCTCTGAGGCATATAGCTTATCCTCTGAAAATTCCGCACCGATAATGATAAAATCATTTCCGCTCTCTAAATGTATAACGGCTTTGCTTACTGAGGGGGAAGCAACCACATATTCGTCAGAACCGGGGCATACAGGGTAGAATCCAAGGCAGGAAAAAACATACCATGCGCCCATAGAGCCGGTATCCTCGTCTCCGGGGAAGCCGTCCGTGGTCGCTCCGAAAAGCTCGTTTACGGCTTTTCTTACCCAATATGCGGAAAGATCGCGGTTTCCCATGCAGGAAAAAAGATATGGAATATGAAAAGACGGCTGATTGGACAGCGCGCACTGTCCGAATTGCGGATAGGCGGCCATTTCGGTCATTTCGTGTATCTCGCAATTATAACCGAAGGTGCGGTAGTCAGGCGGAGTTGAGAAAAGCTTATTGACTTTATCAAGGAACTTATCACGGCCGCCGAGTAATCCCGCGTAGCCCAGAAGGTCATGATAAACCGCAAATGTATTCTGCCATGCGCTTCCTTCCGTATAATCGCCTCCCCAGTCTATGTCGCTGAAGTCGGATCGCATACAGCCGTTTTCATCCTTTGCTCTGAAAAAACCGGTGTCATTGTCGAAAAGGTTACGGTAATTCAGCGCGGAGCCGTAATATTTTTCCGCTTTATCCGGTTTTCCCGCCGCTTCCGCTACCTTTGCTATGCAATAGTTGCCGTAGGCGTAATCGAGAGTTTTGTTAACGCTTTCAACGTATTTGTTTGAGACATACCCAAGGGAATTGAAATCCGCAATGCCGTCCCGGCCCATAGCGGGATCCGGAGCGACGTTTTCAGCGTGCTTTTCAAGGGCTTTCAGCATGATATCGAGCATATCCGAATCTGTCACTATCTTCTTGACCGCCGCGTCGGCGAATACCGCGTCTATCGCTGTGCCGGGCATACAGTTCACGGCGGCGGGAGATACACATCTCGGAAGCCAGCCGCTTTCCTTATAAAAGTTTACAAAACCTTCGCACATTTCGCGGTAAAGCGCGCTGTCAATGACAGAAAAAAGAGGGAAGGAGGTTTTATATGTATCCCAGAAGCAATTGTCGGTGTAGAACGGTCCGTCGCATACCTGACCGTTTAGCGGACTGAAATGCCTTATCCTTCCGTCGGGACATTTTTCGTGAAAAGCGCGCGGGAAGAGGAAGCAGCGGTAAAAACAGCTGTAAAAGGTTCTCAGTCTTTCCTGTGGCGCCGTTATCTCTATCTTTGAAAGATAATTTTCCCATACTTTTTCGGCGCTTTCCCTGATATCCTCAAGAGACGCCCCTCCGATCTCGCTATCCAGATTAAACATTGCCTGTTCGGGGCTGATAAACGATGTGGCAAAGCTTACGTTTAAAGTACACGGCTTGCCGGTAAAAGCTATCGCCGCTTTTGTATCGGTTATGACGGTTTTCTCCGGATCAATTGGGAGATCAAAGCGGAAAACAAAATACAGCCGGAAATCTCCCGGAATATTATCCCTGTTAGGCAAGGTTTTTGAGCTGCCTGTAAGTATGCCGTTTTCATAATCTATTTTATATTCCGCTTTACCGGGACCGGGAGAAAGAGTGAAGAAGTTGGTTTTATTTTCAAAATTCCAGATGGCGCGGAAAATCCCGCCGTGCGGTGTTGGCGAAAGCATAATATCCGTGTTAAAAAAATTCAGGTGCATATTTATCGATGCCGGAGTAAATACGGCTTTGTCGCGGTTGTAGGTGCTCTCCGGTTCTTTGTCCGCGCTCACCCTGAGTATTCTTCCGTCGTCGATAACGGCGTTCATAGTCAGGTAATTATAGTCTCCAAGCCACGGACTCATTGTATGCGTGAGACGTATGCCTTTTGTACGATAATCTCTGCTGTTGAAGTAAAAGGAAGTGCCTCCTCTTGTATCGGGAGAGTAGTGGTTTGCGCCGAACGGGAAGGCGGCGAGCGGAAGCGTATTTCCATTTGAAAACTCATGCACCGAATCTGTTCCCATAAGCGGATTGACATACTGGATATAGCTCATATCTGTATTTTTTCCTTTCCTTGATATTCTTAGCTTGAAAAATCAAATCGTTATTTACCTTCGACAAAGACCCTTTTTATCGCGTCAAGGTAACCGTAGCCGTACAGGTCGTCAGGTTCAAGATAGCTGGTTTCGGTCCACTCGTTCCAGGAATTTATTGTAATGAGTGGAACGTTATTTTGATGCCTGTCGGCATACTCCTTTGCTGCGCGTAATGCTTTTTCGAAATTTTCAGGGGTGTTGTTTTTTATTATACCGGGTCTGAATTTTTTAAATCTCGGATTATTGTCCCAGCCGCATGATATATGGGGAAAATAGGGAACCGGGCAGCGTAGGTCGATTTTTTTCCATTCCCTTTTGACATCCTCCATTACCTCGTTATAATCACGATCGATATCGACAAAATGAACGAACTGGTAATGAGTAAAGCTGTCCGCGCCGAGATATTCCATAGCTTTATATACCGATATCGTGCTGTCCGTATCTACTCCGCTGAGATGCATGGGAATATCCCCGCGTCCGGTGAATTGAAGATGGAGGCCCGGGAAACCGGCTTTTTTAACTTCGTCCCTGAACCAATCAAGCGCGGATTTTGTATGCTCAAGACCACCCAGACCCTCAATAAGCGTGGTTATCTCATATATCATAAATACCGGGCAGCCGTTAATGCGGTAATAGTTTTCAATGCCAAAGTATTTTCTTATTATACGTCGGCACATTTCCTCAAATCCGGTCCGGTCAAGGCCGCCCTGCCATATGACCGTGCTTCCGCACTCGGTGTCGGAGAGGTCTTTATTCCACAGGTGGTTTGCGTTGTGGTTAGCCCACATCAGGTAGAATTGCATGCGGTTATTGTTTTTTGCTCCGAGAAATCCGTTATTCAGACAAGCCTCAAGGAATGGTCTGCGGTCAAACCAGTACCAATCATATATAAAAACATTAACCCCGTGGTCAGCGGCTTCGTTTATCTCCATTTCCATAATATTCGGATCCGCCTCGTTCACGTATCCCCACAGAGGCTTTCTCGGCCAGCTGTGTCCCGGAAATTTGGCTTCCGCGGTTCTGACAGTCTGCCATTCACCGTACCCTTCATTCCAGAACATCCGGGCTCTAAGCTCATCTCCGGTATATGACGGCCATACATATGCGGCAATATCGTATTTATTCATTTTATGTCATTCCCCCTTACGATCAAACAGCGTCATGTGAGTTTCTTTATTTATTGAATCCTAACCGTTTTCATGGAACGGAAATATAATTGTATTAGGTCAAATCCTAATTAAATATTCCGGATAAATCATGGGATAAAATGTTCAGGTATCGATGTCGGAATTCATTTGCCCTGCGGCGGAAAGCTTGGCGTAAAAACCGTTTTTAGCTAAAAGCTCTTCGTGCGTTCCCATTTCAATAACATTTCCGTCTTTCATAACAAGAATGGTATCGGATTCTCGTATAGTGGAAAGACGATGAGCGACGATAAATGATGTTCTGCCGCGCATAAGCTCGGCAAATGCCGACTGTATCTTTTGCTCTGTGCGGGTGTCTATAGACGAGGTAGCTTCGTCAAGAATAAGCATCGGCGGCAGGCAGAGCATTACGCGGGTAATGCTTAAGAGCTGCTTCTGTCCCTGTGAGAGGCTGCCGCCATCCTCTCCTATGACTGTGTCGTATCCGTTGGGAAGACGCCTTATAAAGCTGTGGGAATGCGCAGCCTTTGCTGCCGCTATCATTTCCTCGTCGGTTGCGTCCGGCTTTCCAATCAAAATATTTTCTCTGATTGTCCCGTATTTAAGCCAGGTATCCTGAAGCACCATACCGTAAGCCGCGCGCATGCTTTTTCGTGTTATATTGCGTATATCCTCGTTAACTTTGTATCCGCTTTTGTCGGTAAAGCTCATTTTTATAGAGCCGTCACACACATCATAAAATCTCATTATCAGGTTGATCAGTGTGGTTTTACCGCAGCCGGTGGGGCCGACTATGGCTATTTTTTTGCCGCTTTGGACATCAAGAGACAAGTGCTGTATAAGTGGTCTGGCGGGATCGTAGGAAAATGAAACGTCGCTCAGAGTAACGTCTCCCGAAGGGGTTTCCATAACAAAAGCGTTCTCGGGATCAGGTATTTCCGGTTTTTCCTCTATAAGCGCGAATATTCTTTCGGCGCAGGCGAGAGAGTTCTGAAGCTCGGTTACAACTCCGCTGATCTCGTTGAAGGGCTTCGTATATTGGTTGGCGTAGCTGAGCAGTGTTGTGAGATTTCCGACGGTTATACCGGAGAAAACCACTCCAAGACCGCCGTCAAAGCCAATAACGGACAGCGCTCCGATAAGAGCTACCGTCGCATAAACAAGACTGTTCACAAACCTCGTGCTCGGGTTTATAAGAGCGGAAAAAAAGATCGCTTTCAGGGAACAGTCCGCCAATTGAACGTTTATTTCTTCAAATTCATCCTGTTTTTTATCCTGAGCGCTGAAAGCGGCTATTACCTTTTGGCCTGTTATCGCTTCGTCGATAAACGCGGTCTGTTCGGCGTTCGTTTTTGCCCTGAGCATAAACATAGCGTGAGTGTTCTTGGCTATGAAAGCGGCAACAAAAAGGGAGATGGGAGTCAGTACAACGACGGCGACAGTTATAGAGGGGCTGATTGTCAGCATAAATACGAGAGTACCGAGAATTGTAAGAACGCCGGTAAAAAACTGTGAAAATCCCATAAGCAGACCGTCCGCGAACTGATCGACGTCTGATATGACCCGGCTTACCGTCTCTCCTGTTGGGTGAGTATCGACATAGCTTAAAGGAAGTATCTCGATTTTCTCAAAGGCATCGCGGCGTATATCTCGGATCACATTATAGGTGATCTTGTTGTTAATAATATTCATCACCCATTGGGAAAGCGCGGCAATTGCCACTGATATCACTCCGATTATCAGTATTCTGACTATTTTATCAATATCCACGTTCCCGGGAGTGGTTATACAGTCGATTGCGTTTCCTATGAGTAAAGGGATAAACAGCGAGAGCGCGACGCTTAAAGCGCCCATAAGCAGGGAAGCGGCAAGAAGCATGCGGTAGCCCTTGATATAACGGAAAATCTTTTTTACGGTACCCTTTGATACCTTGCTTTTCTTTTTCATATTCCGCTTACCTCCTCCTTCTTTTCGTCAGGAAACTGACAGTAATATATCTCCCGGTATACCTCGCAGCTTTCGAGAAGCTTTGCCGGTGTGTCAAATCCAACAGACTCTCCGTCCTCGAGTACAAGTACCCTGTCTGCCCCAAGTACGGACGAGGCGCGCTGTGATACGATAAATGTAGTCGGACGATATTCCAGCCTTGAAATAGAGCGACGCAGAGCGGCGTCGGTGGCGTAATCAAGAGCGGAGGCGCTGTCGTCAAGGATCAGTATCTTTGGCCGACGGACAAGCGCCCGCGCGATAGTAAGCCGCTGCTTTTGTCCTCCGGACAGATTCCGACCCGCCTGTTCTATCTCGTAATCGAGTATACCGGGTTTAGCCGAAATGAAGTCCCATGCCTGAGCGTCTTTGAGCGCGGTGACAAGCTCTTCATCCGTGGCGTTTTCATTGCCCATTTTCAGATTGTCGCGCACAGTTCCTTTAAACAGTCTCGCATACTGAGGAACGATACCTATCATTTTCCTGAGTGTTTCCACCGGGTATTCCTTTACGTTTTTTCCTCCTATAATTACCGCGCCTTCCGTGGCTTCGTAAAATCTGGGAATAAGATTTACCACGGAGGATTTTCCGGAGCCGGTTCCCCCTATTATTCCTATAGTTTCACCGTCTGAGGCGTGCAGATTTATCGCAAAAAGAGAAGGGGAGCCGGCGTTTTTATAGGTTAAAGTTACGTTATCGAATACGACGTCAGCTCCGCCCGTCGGTACGGAGGTGCCGTTGTCGTCAAGGGAGGAGGAAAGCTCCATTACCCCGCTTATCCGCTTACCGCTGGCGAGCCCTTTTGTAACTGTTACTATCAGATTAGCGAGCTTTATCAGCTCAACGAGTATTTGGGACATATAGTTGTACAGGGCAATCACTTCTCCCTGTGTCAGATCGCCCGCCTGAACGTTTATAGCGCCTATATAGATCAGAACTATGATAGCCGCGTTTATCAGCAGAAAGGTAAGCGGATTGGTAAGGGCTGAAATACGGCCCACGACTCTCTGCATGACAGACAGTCGATCATTTGCCCCGTTGAAACGCTCGGTCTCACTGTCTTCACGACCGAAAGCGCGTATAACGCGAGCTCCGCTAAGATTTTCACGGGTGATTCCGAGCAAACGGTCAAGATGCTCCTGAACCTTTTTATAAAGCGGAACGGTAAGATACATTATTCCGAAAACAACAAATGAAAGCAGCGGGATAATTATTACAAATGTTACCGCCGCCTTGGCGTCTACTGTAAACGCCATTATCATAGCTCCGAACACTATGACCGGAGCACGGAGAAAAAGCCTAAGTGTCAGATTAACGGCATTCTGAAGCTGATTTACATCGCTTGTCATACGGGTTATCATCGTAGAGTTTCCAAGGGTATCAAACTCCGTAAAAGACAGAGACTGTATTTTTCTGAAAAGCGAGCTTTTCAGCTCCTTTGAAAAGCCTACGGCGGCTTTGGCGGCAAAATATTGAGCTATTACAGCGCACATGAGCCCGACTATGCCGAGAAGAGCAAGGCAAAGACACATTCTGTAAATAAACGGCTTGTCCGGCGAAAGAGCCTCCGGAGTTATGCCGTAATCTATTATAGCGGCTATAATAAGAGGGACGATAAGCTCAAACGAGGCCTCGAGAAGCTTGAAAAGAGGCGCGAGGATACATTCTTTTTTATATCCCTTTAAATAGGTTAAGAGCTTTATCATTAATAAATAACCTCCAATGCCGCTTTCTGCGGCCAAAATTTACTTTTGGTGACTCAAAATCCACATTTAGTGGTTTAACCGTTTTTTATGGTTTTGATATAGACATGGAAACGTGAAAGCGCTGTTTTACCGATTTAAGCGCCGAATAAATCACGATGTAAACACATGCCATTAAATTATTATATTATACATAGGTAAAAAAGTCAATACTTTTTGGCTATTTATCTATAGTTTACCTCAAAGGCTTTTATATTTCCCTTTATGCCTTTTTTATCCAGCATTGACGCAGCCCCGTCAAGTATTTTGCCTTTGTGCTCTGAAAGAAAAGAAGCTACATAAGCGTCTCTTTCCTGTTGATTCATATTTTTTATTTTTGTCATAATGGCGAGCTGAGCGGCTTTAGCGGCTATTTTGTTTTTAATAAGCATTGGTATCAGCGAGGGAATAAGAATATCATAATCAAGATCGGATACGGTAATTTTAAATTCAAGCATAATTGATCTCCTTTTTTTAAAGTGAAAGCTTAAGTTTTTACATTTTAATAACTGGGTATAAAGCCTTTGATTCGCATGCGCGATTGAGGTTTGGTATTTCAAGATATGTAATTATATGCGCGGGAATACAAAGTTGTGAAAAAATTTTTGAAAAAAAGTTCTATCTTCGCTCGCAACTGAATAAAATATATCAAACCAATAAAAAACGGGGGATAAGACCATGATAGGAGAAAAGCTGAAAAACAGCGCTGAAAACTTTGCAGGAGGTATTAAAAAAATGGGTAAAAGAAATTTAGTGATCTGTGCCTCGGTACTGATAATCGCGGTGGCTATTTGTGTGAACTGGGCATTATATGCCAACAGTAACACTAAGCCAACGGATAATTTGCCAACCGGAGGAGATCAGACGACAAACAACGATAATGAAGACGAAAGCGTCGCAAGCTACTTTGCTTCGGTTCAGATTAGCCGTCAGCAGGCTCGCGATGAGGCTCTCGAGGTTCTTCAGCTCGTTATTGACAGCGACAGCGCCGTTGAGAGCGCGAAGGCAGACGCTATCGCTGAGGTTTCAAGAATAGCCGACGAGATCGCTGCGGAGGCAAATATTGAGGCTCTTATAAAAGGAAAAGGATTTGAGGACTGCGTAGCGGTAATAAGCGAAGGAAAGGCAAACATAGTCGTCAAAACCGGAAGCGCTCTTATGCAGAACGAAGTGGCTCAGATAATGGAAATAGTATACGAGCAGGCGAATATTCTTCCCGAGTCAGTAACCATAACCGAAAAAGGCTGACTCTCACCTGCCGCCGAGCTTCTCAATGCCCTCACCGAGCGTTTTGCAGAAAAACACGGCCTCTTCCTCGGAATTTGAAGAATCGAGGCTTACCCTGACGGTACGGTCAGCCTCGTTATTTGAAAGGCCGAACGCGGTAAGAGTATGACTGACAGTGTTTTTACGTGATGAGCAGGCGGAGCCTGACGATATATATATTCCGTTTGATGAAAGATAATTCAGCATCGGCTGACTCTTCGGGATCGGAAGCGTTAGGCTTAGGATGTTCGGTACATATTTGCCGGCTGGAGTATTGACATGTACTCCGGCCGGTAAATTTTTTATTATTTTTTCTCGGATGAGCAAGGTTTTTTTATTAAATTCGATATGAGCGTTTTCTGTACCTGCGGCCTTTACTGCCGCCGCAAAGCCGCATATACCGGGAAGATTTTCAGTTCCGGAGCGAAATCCGTTTTCCTGACCTCCTCCGTAAATAATCGCCATCGGAAGCTTTTTTCTTATTAGGGAATCGCTTATCCATAAAGCTCCCACTCCCTTCGGACCGTGTATTTTATGCCCGCTTATAGTTATCATATCAGCGTTCAGATCTTTTGGAGTAAACGGCAGCTTCAGAAAGGACTGCACGCAATCCGTATGGCATATTATTCCCGGAACTGCTTTTTTCGCGATCTCGAATATTTTCGGGATATCGTAGACAGCTCCGGTTTCGTTATTTACGTGCATAACGGTAATAAGCGAGGTTTCCGGCGTCAGAGCCTCCTTAAGCTCCGATAAGTCAATAACACCGGATACTGTTGACAGTCTGTATATTTCCGCGCCATCCGCTTCGGCTGCGGAAAGTGTCTCAAGAATAGCCGGATGCTCGCTGTCGGTTGTTATTATCCGCTTTTTTTTGTTTTTTAACGCTTTAAGCGTACCGGATAACGCCAGGTTGTCGCTTTCCGTTCCGCTTCCCGTAAATATAAGTGTTCCGGTTCCGCCGCTCCCGGTAAATCCCGCGCGTTTCGGTAATGCCGAGGCGGCCTTGCTGCCGATAATAGCGGTGATTATTTCATTTCGGGCGGAAAGTAAAAGCTCTGCTGCCGCGGTCCCGCGGCGGTGCAGCGATGAGGGATTTCCCCAGAAAATATCCATTGCCTTAACGGTCGCCTCGATCGATTCACGACAGGGTCTGGTCGTAGCGGAGTTATCAAAGTAAATTTCCTGCATTTTCTTGACCTTTCATAAAATATTGCAGATTAAGTGTAACATATTTTATATTATTTGTCAATCGGCTTTTTTAATGGTTATATTAAATAAAAATAACAGGTGTTTTTTGTATGATTTTAACATAAATATTTCTTTAGTGCGCAAAAAACCGACTTTCTCTTGACATTTTGCCTTTTGTAAGTTAAAATATCTTCGTAAATTATGCGGTAATCCTTTTATCGCGTAAGCAAAAGAATAAATTTTTAAAGCTGCCTTTTGTGACTTATGCGTCGAAAATTCGGTGCGGATATGACACAGGCAAAAAACAAAACGCATATAAAGCGTAAGAAAGGAATGGCCATAACTATGACTGATATGGTAAACACGGCATATGTAAACTATGAAATGTTCGGCGCCAAGGGCGACGGCGTTACCGACGATATCGAAGCTATCAAGGCTGCGCATGATTATGCAAATCTGCACAAAATAGACGTGAAGACCAACCCGAAGGCAACATACTATATAGGACCGCGTCCGATAACCGTAACTGTCGCCACAAACGTTGACTTCAATTCATCGAAATTCATCATCGACGACAGCAAGGTCAAGGTAGAGGAGCGGGGAGCGAGCCTTTTCAGGATAGTATCCGAAAAGGAGCCTATAAAACTGGATATTCCGTATGTAAAGAAAAATCAGATGAGGCTTGACGTTCAGCTGCCCTGTAACTGTTATGTCAAAATAGACAACTCAGAGAAAAAACAGTTTATACGCTTTGGACTAAATCAGAACAACGGCTCCGCCCAGACGGACTGCTTTGTAGTTGACGGTACCGGATATATACTGAATAAAGTGATATGGGATTTTGAAAAGGTAACAAACGCGGTGGCATATCCTATAGACGAGACCATACTCACGGTAAAAGGCGGAATATTCAATATCATAGCAAACCAAGCCGAATCAAAGTATACATATTTCGGACGTAATATTTCCGTTACCCGTTCCAATACGGTCATAGACGGTCTTACTCATATTGTTACGGGAGAGCTTGACCACGGCGCGCCGTATTCCGGCTTTATAACCGTTGACAGATGCGCATATGTGACGGTCAAAAACTGCCATCTGTCACCGAGAAAAATATATGAGACGATAGGCTCTGCCGGCAAGCCGGTTTCCATGGGCTCGTACGCTCTTACAGGCGGCTCCGCGGTTAATCTGAAGCTTATAAATATAAAACAGAATAATATAATGGACAGAACGCATTGGGGGCTTATGGCGACCAATCACTGCAAGGACTTGTACGTAGAGGACTGTGTTATGTCCAGATTCGACGCCCACGAAAACGTCGCTAATCTTACCATCAGAAATACGGTTCTCGGGCATCAGTGCTTTAACGCAATCGGTCACGGAATAATGCTTGTAGAAAACGTGACTGCGTACGGAAACTCCTTTCTGAATCTTCGTGGGGATTACGGAAGCACCTGGGACGGAGACATTATTTTCAGAAACAATACCTGGTACCCTAACGCCGCGGCAAAAGCCCCATCCTTTATCGGAGGCTCAAACGCCGGAGACCATGACTTCGGATTTCCGTGTTATATACCCCATAAGATTACCATCGACGGTCTGCTTATTTGCGACGGATGCGCAAATGAAGGATATGTCGGAGCCTCGCTCTTCAACTGCAGTCCCTCGGTAATGAACGGATCCGGGGCGCCGGATTATAACGATAAGTCGATAGCGTATCCGTATTTCTTTGCGGAGGAAGTAACGCTTCGCAACATCAGAACAGAGAGCGGAAAGGGATTTGCCGTCTTTTCAGCAGATACCAAAAACTGTTACTGTACGCAAAAGCATAAAAAAGACAAATATTCGTTTGTCCCGAATTTCCGCTGTAAGATTGAGGATACTGAAATGCCGGAAAAAAGTCTTGTTCCGGAAACCTCGCTTTCTTTAGAGGATTTCGGTGAAAATTACCACCTGCTTCCGAGCTTTGAGCTGAAAAATTGCAGAAAGGTAACGGTAAATACCAATGCTCCCGCCATAATTAAATATACCGATTGCACACTGAGCGGAGAAATGACCGGAGATAATCTGAAGATAGTATCCCTGCAATGAAGAAAAAACTCAGTATTTTTCTCTGTATTATGATTATCTGCTGTGCTTTTTACGCGTGCGAAAAAAAATCGCAGATACATACTTATCCGAAAGATGAAGCGGACAACGAAGAGGTCTCTGTATCTACGGAGATAAGGTCGATTGTCAGGGGAGAAATGACATTAATAGTGGAAACAGATAATATAGTCATTGAAAACGATGATAAAATAACAAATGATCTGTTCAGTCTCAGAATAAAATGGTTATCCGACGCGATAACCGCGGCGGAAGCCACTGTTAACGATTTCCGTCGGGAGTATTTTGA
This sequence comes from uncultured Clostridia bacterium, assembly GCA_944393415.1. Taxonomy (GTDB): domain Bacteria; phylum Bacillota; class Clostridia; order Oscillospirales; family CAG-272; genus SIG673. The sequence goes on from CALYAD010000055.1 coordinate 21,735, forward strand.
GGGCAATCCGAAGACCTTCAGGATAAGTACAAAAATAACGTATAATAAAGGCGGCTTGATTTCCGAGCTTTGCACGCTTTCGTATTCTTATTACGGAAACGATGTTTACTTTTTCATCGGCGCTGAAACTGTCAGGCTTGAGGACGGATATAAGCCTGTTCTGCGGGACGTTATCACATGTGACTCGGCGCTCACGGAAAACCTTCTGACAGTAGGAATTACTCCATTGCTTAATGACAGCTATCCTGATGAGATTCAAAGCGCCGGAGGACACTTCAGCGAGATCTGCGATTTTTATATCAACGGAGAAGGTCTGAATGTTTTTGTATGTTATCCTTACCTTGCGCATGAAAGATGCGATCTTATTACATTAATTCCGTATTACGGAAACGAAGAGCTATTCGCCTTCGAAATATTTGAATAAAAAACGGGACTGTCAGCAGAGCGGCAGTCCCGTTTTTTAAAATCTACTTTATTCAGCTTTTCACGATTGTTCGGTTACCTGCTTTGTAAGATTTTTCATCCAGTTGTATTTTCTGATTTTGAAAAACGCTACAACGCATTTCAGTATTTGGTCGCATTTAAGACATAAATACACCACCCAGGGAGACGCTCCGCATAAATACGCGACGATAGCCGAGGGAATTACTACGCAGAAAACAAATATCGCGTCGTTTTTAAAAACAAAGCTGACGTCGCCGCCTGATTTTACAAGTCCGAGCAGGCATCCGCACTGATAACACGTTCCGATGCAGGTAAAGCAAAGCACGGTAATGAACTGCTTTGAATAATATACCGCGTCGGCGGAAATATCGTACAGACTTATAAACGGATCGCGTATCAGTATAAATGCGGCGGAGGTAAGCAGACCAAGCACGATAAACAATATCTGGACGGTTCTTGAGTATTCCTTGATTTTTGAGGTGTCGCCGGCTCCGACAGTTTTGCCTATAATTATGCCGACCGCGCCGGCAAGCCCGTTCATGCATACGTACATCATGCTGTTTACAGTATTGGCAAGGCTCGCGGCGGTAATGACGCTTTCGCTGAAGCGACCGAGAATAATGCTGTTTGCCGCGAGATTGGTTCCCCAGACGAGCTGTCCGGCGACAAGCGGCAGACCGTATTTGACCAGGTCTTTGAAGATGGATCTGTCGGGATGAAGTATCAGCGAAAAACGGAACCTGAGCTTACGGTCATAGAACCGCACATATATAAAGATTATGGCGGTTTCAAGTATACGGGCTATCAGAGTAGCTATAGCCGCCCCGCGTACGCCGAGAGCGGGAAAGCCGAGCTTTCCGAATATCAGCACATAGTTTAGCGCGACGTCAGTGACCAGAGATGCCAAAGAGACGAGAAGTCCTATCCTTGCCGATTCAACGCTTCGCATTGAGGCGATAAGCGCCTGCGTTATGCAAAAGAATATATATGAATAACATATGACAGATATGTATTCGACTCCGTTGTCTATCACGGCGGCTTCGTTTGTAAATATACCTATAACCTGACGCGGTACCAGTGCGCAGACTGTTGTGAAAATGATACCAAGAGAAACAGAGAATATCATACCGATCGAAATAATTTTTCTTATGCTTTCGGTATCCTTTTTTCCCCAGTACTGCGAGGAAAGCAGAAGTATCCCCGCCTCAATGCCTACGCTGATTACCTGAAGTACTGTCTGTATCTGGTTTCCCATGTAAACTCCGGACACCGCGCTGTCTCCGAGCGAGCCTATCATAAGGTTGTCGGCAAAGCCTACGGAGAATGAGATCAGATTCTGGAGTACCATGGGGATTGCGAGGGTAATGAGGGTTTTATAGAATTTTTTATCTTTAGTTATAAACATAATAGCGTGCCGCCGTATGAATTTATAGTATTATATTACGTCAGTTTTCCGTGTCTATTCCGAAGCGAACGAAGCTGTAGCCGTATTCAAAGCCCGGGCAGCTGTCGTTTTTCCATTGACCTTCAAATGAAAACGTTGTCGGACCGACGGACAGAGGTTCGGCTGTTTTGCAGTGGTGAGGACCAAGAAAATTACGGTGTGAGTTATATAATGTAAAAGTCAGGGTATTTGTTCCTTCAATTAAATAGGAAGAGAGATCAAGGTATTTTGTGAACAGCAGATTGCCCGCATGCTTTCCGTTTACATTGACGGAGCATACACAGTATCTCCCGTCAAGCTTCAGCAGCGTCGGGTCTCCGGATCTGTAATTCAGTACGGTTTTTACCTCCAGCTTCCCGCCAAAGAAAGGATATCCGTCCCTTACCACGTCGCGGACATCGATTTCATTTTTCTGAGGAACGAGAATAAAGCTTTTCGATGCCGGATAACGCATTGCGTTGTTCGGCTCACTGCTCAGCGCCGAGTTATCGAGAGCTGCCGCAAAGCCGCCTTTGATGTATACCGCTTCTATCTCTGTATCAAATACCAGGCTGTTGCGAAGGCTTTCCATCACATTTCCGTACAGAACCTGGTATACGTAATCCCGCTGAAAGTAATCAATACAGAGCGTAAGCGTATTTTTCCCGGTATTTACATATTTTGCGATATCAATTTCAGCAAAAGCTCTGTCAAACCACCATTTGTCTCCTATAGAGAGCTCGCTTCCATTGATATATACCGCTTTAACTCCCGGCTTTTCTATTACGGCGGACAGCGTTTCGGGAATAAACGCGGTTTCAAAGCTGTAGCTGAGCCATAGCTCTCCTTTATAGCGGTCATAGAGCAGATTATCGCGTATGCGCTCGATAGGCCGCTCCTCGGTATAGCTCTTGCCGTCATAAGATACCGAGGCACGGTCGAGCGTCAAAAGATTTTCGGGCAGCTTATCAAAAGTAAAATTATTGCCAAGGCGTATTGTTTCCGTTTTTTCGGACAGGCGGTATTCAAGAAACTCGGGAGCGTCATAATCCGTAAGTATATACGCTTCGCTGCCGTCAAAATCAAGCAGTATTTCACAGCTGTTACCGGAATTGCGTCCCCGTACCGGCTTTAATTCAAGCGATGAAATATCTATTCTGCCGAGTTTATTAATACCCTTGATTTTAAGAGAGAGGTTTTTGAACTCACTGCCGCTCAGGTTTGTAAGGTATATAAGCTTTCCGTATTCGGTTTCTCTGACCATGGAGGCTATTTGGGGAATATTTTTGCCATCGGAGTTTCTGAGAGAGAAGAGAGCGGCATCGCAGAGGCTGTCAAATACTCCGTCGTCAGTCAAGTCCTCGCAGTTCTGAAGGAAATCAAATTCAGCGCTGTCCGCCGGCTTTCCGTCCCTGTATTTCGGAAGATGGTGCATGTATGTATATATCTTTCCGCCTCCTGCGGCAAATTCTCTGAGCATATCGGCGGTAGTGCCGTCAAGGGTATCGAGCGCCGGAAGTATCACGACAGAATACGAGCAGTTTCCGACCCTGAGTGTATTTCCTTCTACTGAAGCATGCCGGCTCATCATGCCTTCCTCTCCGAAATGATAGGATATCTGATGTTCGGAAAGCATGGTAAACAGCGAGCGGAAATTCCTTTCAAGCTCTGCGACCGATTTGTCGCCGTTTATACGCTGATATGTAAGCCACGCGCTGTGGATCGGATGGATAACGAGCGTGCGGCAGTCGTCGTTTCCGAGGGAAAGCATGTACCCGAGATTATTGAAATAGGCATCAAAATCCTTTAAAAATATCTGCCATGGGTTGTGGTCTGAATAATGCGCGGGATAGTCGCGCTTTCTCTGCCCCCGCTCGGAGTAAGGATAGAGATGCTGACACATTATGTTTACTCCGTTTGCATATTGCAGCTCCGCTATATGCTTCAGCTCGGAAGGAGTTACGTCCCATCCGCAGCACGCAAACATTTCCGAGAGCGCTTTTTTCTTTCCGAGCTACTCGCACGCGGATCCGAGCTGCTTAGAGGAGAGCGGAGTCTGCAGTCCGCGCCCGAGATAGTCTATTCCCGGAATATGCTCGTACTCGTAAAACGGCATAACTGAGCCGCAGCAGAGCATTTGACCGGAAATAGAGGATTCCTCAATACCATGCCCGGTAATACGCACGTTGTTTTCAGATGCCCAATCGTATATTTTCTTAGCGAAATTTTCCATGAATTTGGTGTGCGTCATACGGTGATAATCGTAACGATAGCTTTCCGCTCCGTCAAAATCACAGAACAATGCCGGTATTGCGTCAAATACAGAATAACCGTATTCTTCATTAAACCATTTTTCCATAAAGGCCGAATACGGAGTTTTCCACCTGTAGTACTGCGGCTCGTCGGTAAAGAAGCCCGGCATGGCTTTTCCGAAATCGCTTCCGAGACGTTTTTTGTACTGCTCATGGGTCTCTGCGATAAACTTTTCGGTTATATCCGCGCGCATTGTGTCAACATATGAACTGTCTGTACGGTAACGAATTATCAGATATTTTTCGGCGCCGCTGACCGGAACGCCTGTTTTTATCGGCTTAGTCCTTCCGGATAGAGCGTAAAGCGCATATATATCGTCGTCGTTTTCCGGAAAAAAGTCTGTCAGCTCATGAATAAGGTAAACGGAATGATTATTCGGATTCTCAAGCAGCTTTCCGCCGGCAAAACCGCTCGGCCAGCCGTTCTCATCGTACGCCCACGCCTCCATTCCGAGCTTTTTTGCCTCGTCTATACAGATTTTTATGCAGTTATACCATTCATCTGAAAGATATTCCGTTTCAAGCCCGCCTCTGGCGTGCATGAAAAAACCGTTTATCTTCATATCGTGCATATTGCGTATTTGTCTGCGGAGCTCAGCTTCCTCAAGCCTGTCGTTCCAGCTCCAAAAGGGTAGACTTCCGTATTCAAGAGAATTTCTCTTTATCTGCTCTGTAAGTTTATTCATTACTTTTTCGTCCTTTCGCGATACTAATGTTGTTGCGCCGGGATTGAACTTAATTGCCGGAAGCTTCTTTTGCCGTTTTCATTTCAACAAACTGCTCATATGTGCCGAGATAGTCCGTCATTCCTTCGGGGGTGATCTCAATAATCCGGTTTGCGACGGTATTGACTATTTCATAGTCGTGAGAAGAGAACAGTACGACGCTTTTATAATCAGTCAAAGCGTTATTTACCGCTGTTATGGATTCAAGGTCGAGGTGATCGGTAGGCTGGTCGAGCATCAGGACGTTAGCGCCCTTCAGCATCATTCTTGAAAACATACACCTTACCTTTTCACCTCCGGACAGGACATTCACAGGCTTGTAAACGCTGTCTCCGGAAAACAGCATTCTTCCGAGAAACCCTCTGAGATATGCTTCTGTCTGGTCAGAGGAGTACGCGCGCATCCAATCGATGATAGTCTCGTTATGACCGTTGAAAAACGCGGAGTTGTCATGTGGGAAATAGGAGCGCGAGGTGCTTATCCCCCATTTGAAGGAGCCGCCGTCCGGCGTAAGCTCCTCGTTGAGCACCTTGAAAAGCGCGCTGATCGACATTTCGTTGCCCACAAATGCGATCTTATCGTCTTTACTCACGTTAAACGAGATCTTATCAAGAAGCTTTATGCCGTCGAGAGTAAGAGAAAGGTCGCTTACCGTCAGGATATCCTTGCCGAGCTGACGGTCAATATCAAAATTAATATACGGATACCGGCGGCTGGATGCCGGAAGCTCCTCGATCGTTATCTTTTCAAGCAGCTTTCGGCGGGAGGTAGCCTGACGGGATTTGGATTTATTGGCGGAAAAGCGTGCGATGAATGACTGCAGCTCCTTGATTTTATCCTCGTTTTTCTTATTCTGCTGCTTAATCATTTTCTGTATCAGCTGACTTGATTCATACCAGAACTCATAGTTTCCGACGTACATTTTTATATTGCCATAGTCTATGTCCACTATATTGGTACAAACATCGTTAAGGAAATGACGGTCGTGAGAGATTACAAGCACGGTTCCGAAATAATCGGCGAGAAAATCCTCAAGCCAGGTAACCGCCGGAAGGTCGAGACCGTTAGTAGGCTCGTCAAGCAGGATTATATCCGGGTTTCCGAAAAGAGCCTGAGCGAGCAGTACCTTGACCTTTTCGCTTTCCTTAATCGCCGACATCTCGCTGTAGATAATATCCGCCTCAAGTCCGAGTCCGGTGATAAGCTTAGATACCTCGGACTCCGCCTCCCAACCGTTAAGCTCCGCGAACTCAGCCTCAAGCTCAGAGGCTTTTATACCGTCCTCCTCCGAGAAATCATCTTTGGCATACAGAGCGTCCTTTTCCTTCATTATCTCATATAGGCGCACGTTTCCCATTATAACCGTGTCAAGTACCGTAAATTCCTCAAACGCGAAATGGTCCTGCTTAAGCACCGACATCCGCACTGAGTCAGGAACTGATATTTCGCCGGTAGAGGGCTCCAGCTCTCCGCACAAAAGCCTGAAAAATGTGGATTTCCCGGCACCGTTAGCTCCGATTATGCCGTAGCAGTTTCCCGGTGTAAATTTCAGATCGACGTTTTTAAATAGTGTCTGACCTCCGAAATGAAAGCTCAAATTAGTTACAGTGATCAATTTATATTTCCTTTCTGATAAACCGTTATTTATGTATTTGAAAATGAAAAAGTTTATTTAAAAAGTGAATTTCCCTTAATGTCTATACCTACCACAAGCGGGAAATCGCGGAACTCCATTTTTTTAACCGATTCACAACCGAGTTCTTCAAAGGCTATGACCTCGCAGCTCGTTATGCATCTGGCGGCGATAGCTCCCGCGCCGCCCATTGCGCAAAGGTAAATGCTCCCGTGCCTGATCATTTCTTGGCGGACCTCCTCGCTTCGGTTTCCCTTGCCGATAGTCGCCGCCAGTCCCAGGCTAAGGAGCTTTGGCATAAAGGAATCCATTCTTGAAGATGTGGTGGGACCGCAGGAGCCTATCGGCATCCCGGGCCTTGCCGGAGTCGGACCGCAATAGTAAATAACAGCGTCTTTTAAATCAAACGGAAGCGGAGCGCCAAGCTCTATAAGCATGAGCATGCGTTTATGCGCGGCATCACGGGCGCTGTAGACCGTACCGGACAGGAAAAGCTCGTCGCCTGCGCGCAGATATTGTGTAGCCTCTCTTATATTTGAAGAGTTAATATGCTTAACTGAATCCATGTTAATTTTGTTTTTCCTTTCCGAAAAATGAAGGGCGGATAGATTATCCGATATTAAGCGCGGTAATACGACAATCGGGTTATATGCGCATATCCGCATTTATATTATTATAACATAATATAATAAAATTTGCAACCGTTTTCCCGATTTTGAGTTAAAAATTTGTGGAAATTTTCATGATCGCGTTAAATAAAATTATCGGTGTTACCGTTTGTGACATTTTTTTCTTTTTGACAGTGCTATAATTGTGTCGTCGGGCGTGAAAGCTTACACGCAAAATATTTTACGGTTCGAAAGGAGACCTTTGCGCGGCAAAGGCATACTATGCGAGATGCAGCAGGTAATATATGCAGATATTCTGTTTGTTATCAATTTCAGTATGGACTTCCTTGCTTTTTACATACTTTCTTTTATACTTAAGCTTCCGGTGCGGAAGATAAGAATGTTTATATCCGCCGCGGTAGGAGCTTTATATTCCGTTTCCGAGGTTATAGTTCATCACGATAATATACCGATAGCGCTTCTGGTAGCGGCTGTGATGTGTCTGATATGCTTTGGCAGAAGCGGTATAGGGGCCTTTTTACGTCAGATAATAGGCTTTGTGTCCGTGAATTTTCTGCTCGGCGGCGGGATGACCGCAATATTCAGTATTTTCAACGCCATGGGACATGAGCAGAAGCTGCTTATTTACGGAGAGCTTAATACCGTGGGAGAAAAGCTTCCGTTTTCTTATTTTGTACTTGGATTTGCGCTTATTGCGATACTTTCACTGCTGTTTGCGGGCGTATATTCGTCTCGTTCGGATAGGAAAAAGGTAAGCGGACAGATAACCTATAACGGTAAAACCATGGAATTTTCACTTCTTTGCGACAGCGGAAACCTGCTTACCGAGCCTCTTAGCGGAGAACCGGTTATTTTTCTCAGCGAATCGGCTTTTTCAAAGCTTTGCGGCTCTAAAACGCTGGCTGCGGTAAAAAGTGCCGACGCCTCTTTTATGAAAAGCGATACGAAAAACATCAGGCTTGTGGTATATGAGACTGTCGGCGGCAGCGATATGGGAGTTTGTATCAGACCGGAGAGGATCACACTCGGCGGTAAGAACGTAAGAGCATGGATAACCATGGGCAAAAGCGGCGCCTACGGTGAAAGCGAGGGGCTTGTGCCGTCGTCTCTTATAAAATAAAAAATAATGGTATTCAGAAAGGTATGGTCAAAATAATGAATTTAAAGATCTTCGCGGAGCTTTTCAGAAAATTCAGAGACGGTTTACTCGGAAGCAAGGAAGTATTTTATATTAACGGCGCGGATACGCTGCCACCTCCGCTGAGCGCCGAGGAGGAAGCAAAAGTCATAGAAAGACTCCCGGACGATCAGAGCGCCAAGGCTACGCTCGTAGAGCACAATCTGCGACTCGTTGTCTACATAGCCAAAAAGTTCGAGAATATAGGAACGGATATCGAGGACATAATATCAATCGGAACCATTGGGCTGATGAAGGCCGTTAACACGTATAATCCCGATAAGAATATAAAGCTGGCTACATATGCTTCACGATGTATTGAAAACGAAATACTGATGTATATAAGGAAAAACAGCGGTCAGAGGTCGGAAGTATCGATAGAGGAGCCGCTTAATACTGACTGGGACGGCAACGAGCTTTTGCTTTCCGATATACTCGGAGGCGATGACGACGCGGTATACAAAGAGCTTGAGGACGAGGAGGATAAAAAGACTATTCGTCAGGCGCTGCAGGGACTGGACGAACGGGAACGTGAGATCATAGTACTTCGTTTCGGGCTCGACGGAAGCGACAGGGAGCTGACACAGAAGGAGGTCGCCGACATGCTCGGTATCTCGCAGTCGTACATCTCGCGTCTGGAAAAAAGGATAATGACTCGCCTCAGACACGAAATGGAAAATAAAATATAGCATAAAATATATAAAATTTTCCGAAAACCCTTGACAAATACAATCGTCTGTGATATAATAACAACGTTAATTACGGGGTTGTAGCTCAGTTGGGAGAGCGGTGCGTTCGCAACGCACAGGTCAAGGGTTCAAGTCCCTCCAGCTCCACCAGTCTGCGGCGTCGGTAACCATGATCATAAGACACTAACCAGGGAAGCGTAAATTTTAGTTTTCGAGTTGGCTTAGATCCGGTTGAGGTCGCTGCGAAAGATTTTTCAGGTAAGAAAAAACTGCTTTATATGAAGTCTTTTCTACTGCTGGCACAAATTAAGCGGCGGACAGTCGTCTCTTTAGCGTTTGCTTCGTCACTTGAGCGTCGGTGACCGTACCGTAGCGTGCTGATTTAAGAATGTCCGTACACCGTGCGGAATGTTCCACAATATTGAGCGCGGCAGTTCGTTGCCGCGCTTTTCCTTTTTAACTGTCATAAAGGAGTTGATTTCTTTGAATATTTACAGCGGAATAGAATCACTGGTAGGAAACACAAAGCTGTTCTATCTCGGAAACTACTGTAAAAGCCGCGGCGTGAAGGCGAAGCTTTGCGTTAAGCTGGAAAGCGGTAATCCGGCGGGAAGCGTAAAGGATCGTGCGGCTCTCTATATGATAAAAGACGCTGAGAGACGCGGAATTCTTAAAAAAGGCTCCGTTATAATAGAGCCTACAAGCGGAAATACGGGTATAGGGCTTGCCGCTATTGGGCGCGCCAGAGGATACAGAGTGATTCTTACCATGCCGGACACTATGAGCATAGAAAGAAGAAATCTGCTTTCCGCGTACGGAGCGGAGATTATTCTGACCGAAGGCAGGTTAGGGATGAAGGGAGCGATAGACAAAGCGGACGAGCTGTCAAGAACCTTTCCAGACAGCTTTATTCCGGGACAGTTTGACAATCCCGCCAACACAATGGCTCATACAGAAACCACCGGACCGGAGATCTGGCGGGATACGGACGGCACGATAGCTGCTTTTGTCGCGGGAATCGGGACGGGCGCTACGCTTTCGGGAACTGCAAAATATCTGAAATCCCGGAATCCGGGAATTCATACTGTCGGAGTAGAACCGCTTGAATCGCCGATGATAACCGAGGGGATCGCCGGACCGCACAAGATACAGGGAATAGGCGCGAATTTCGTTCCGGGGAATTACGATACCGGATACTGTGACGAGATTATCAAAATCAGCGGAGAAGAGGCTTATAGCTGCGGACGGGAAGTGGCGCGAACCGAAGGTATACTGATAGGAATATCCTCGGGCGCGGCCGTATGCGCTGCGGAAAAGCTTGCCGAAAAAGGCATTTACAACGAAAAAATAATAGTCGCGGTCGCGGCGGACAGCGGAGAGCATTATCTTTCCGTAAAGGATTATTTGCTGTAATATATTGATAATATATGCGCGTATCTGATAAAAACCGACAAATTAAAAGAAAGGATCAGAATAATGCAGAACGACAGGGAAAAATATATTTCTCCTTTTTCGACAAGATATGCCTCAAGGGAAATGCAGTTTATTTTTTCGGAGACTTTTAAATTCAGGACCTGGAGACGTTTATGGATATCGCTTGCCAAAGCGGAAAAGGCTCTCGGGCTTGATATAACCGACGAACAGATAGCGGAGCTTGAGGCAAACGCCGAAAATATAAATTTTGATGTGGCCGAGGCTCGTGAAAAGGAAGTGCGCCACGATGTAATGAGTCATGTTTACGCGTACGGTAAACAATGTCCGAAAGCGGAGGCTATCATTCATCTCGGAGCGACATCCTGCTATGTCGGTGACAATACCGATGTTGTAATATTGCGTGAGGCGTCTAATATCATACTGAAAAAATCAGCTCAGGTACTGAAAAATCTGTCTGAATTTGCTCTTAAATACAAGGATATGCCCTGTCTCGGTTATACTCATCTTCAGCCCGCGCAGCTTACGACGATAGGAAAACGCGCCACACTCTGGGCGTATGAGCTGGCGCAGGATATAGAGGAGCTTGAGTTCCGGCTGTCAAAGCTGAAGCTTCTCGGCTCAAAGGGAACGACCGGTACACAGGCAAGCTTTATGGAGCTTTTTAACGGCGATGAGGAAAAAATAAAAAAGATGGAGGAGCTCATCGCAGGCGATATGGGATTTGAAGGAGTGGTTCCCGTGTCAGGTCAGACATATTCAAGAAAGGTTGACGCCTATTTTCTATCCGTAATGAGCGGTATCGCACAAAGCGCGCATAAGTTTGCCACTGATCTCAGATTGCTTCAGTCTTTTGAGGAAATGGAGGAGCCGTTTGAAAAAAATCAGATCGGATCTTCCGCCATGCCGTATAAACGAAATCCCATGCGTTCCGAACGTATCTGCGCGCTTGCAAGATATGTAATAGCGGACAGCCTCAATCCTGCGTTCACATCGGCTACGCAGTGGATGGAAAGAACTCTGGACGACAGTGCCAACAAAAGAATATCTGTCGCTGAGGCGTTTCTTGCGGTTGACGCTATTTTAAACATATATATCAATATCACGTCTGGAATGGTAGTATACCCAAAGGTAGTTGAAAAGAGAGTAATGGAAAAGCTGCCGTTCATGGCGACGGAGAACATTATGATGCTTTCGGTAAAAAAAGGCGGAAACCGTCAGGAGCTTCACGAAAAGCTCAGAGTACATTCTCACGCGGCGGCATACAAGGTTAAAATGGAGGGAGGAAAAAATGATCTGATCGAACGCATTTGCTCAGATCCATCCTTCCCGTTGACGTATGAGGAAATACAGGAGGAGCTGAGCCCTCGGCGTTTTATCGGAAGATGTCCGTCTCAGGTCACGGAATTTGTTCAGAATGTAATAAATCCTCTCCTTGAAAAATATTACGTAGGAGATGTGTCGGAGGAAATCCGGGTATAAAAGTCAACGCTAATAGCTTATAAAAATAACTGTCTCTTCCGCGCCGCGGATAATAATGCTTGCTTTGGCATGAGAGAAAGGAACGGTCAATTATGCTTACAGATATTGAAATAGCTCAGTCCGTTAAACTTAAAAAGATAACCGATATCGCGGAAACCGCTGGGATTCCCGAGGAAGCGCTTGAGCTTTATGGAAATTATAAGGCAAAGATAGACGTTAATAAGATCGGAAGCTCAGGTAAAAAAGGGAAGCTTGTACTTGTAACCGCCATAACTCCGACTCCGGCCGGAGAAGGTAAGACTACGACTACCATAGGACTTGCCGACGGACTCAGGAGGATAGGTAAAAACACGGTTGTTGCCCTTCGGGAGCCGTCGCTGGGACCGGTATTCGGGATCAAAGGCGGAGCAGCGGGCGGCGGATATGCCCAGGTAGTACCGATGGAGGATATAAACCTTCATTTTACCGGTGATTTTCACGCGATAGGAGCGGCGAACAATCTGCTGGCGGCCATGCTGGATAATCATATATATCAGGGCAATGCCCTTAATATTGATCCTCGGAGGATAGTATGGAAGCGCTGTGTCGATATGAACGACAGACAACTCCGTTTTATCACCGACGGGCTTGGGGGAAGAGTAAACGGTGTACCGCGTGAGGACGGATATGATATTACGGTCGCTTCCGAAATAATGGCGGTACTGTGTCTTTCGGGCTCTGTTTCCGATCTTAAGGAGCGGCTCGGCCGCGTGATCGTAGCGTATACCTTTGATGAGAAGCCTGTCACGGCTAAGGACCTGAGGGCAAACGGCGCCATGGCGGCGCTGCTTAAGGACGCGATAAAGCCTAATCTTGTTCAGACGCTTGAGGGTACGCCAGCAATAATACATGGAGGTCCCTTCGCAAATATAGCTCACGGATGTAATTCGGTTATAGCTACCCGCACTGCTATGGCGCTCAGTGACTATGCCGTAACGGAAGCCGGCTTCGGCGCCGATCTCGGGGCAGAAAAATTTTTTGATATAAAATGCCGGGTTTCGGGTCTTAAGCCGGACGCCGTGGTGATTGTCGCAACCGTCAGGGCTCTGAAAATGCACGGAGGTCTGTCTAAAAACGAGCTTTCACACGAAAATCTTGAGGCGCTTGAAAAGGGTATTCCCAATCTGCTTCGGCATGTTTCAAATATAAAGAACGTATTTGGTCTTCCGTCTGTCGTAGCGGTCAACCGTTTTCCGACCGATACCGATAAGGAGCTTGAAATGATAATCGAAAAATGCCGCGCGCTCGGAGTCAACGTATGTCTGTCCGAGGTCTGGAGCAAGGGCGGAGAAGGCGGTACGGAGCTTGCGCGTGAGGTTGTGCGTCTGTGCGATACGGAAAACGATTTTAAATTATGCTATCCGGATAGCGCGTCTATTGAAGAGAAGATCGAAGCGGTTGTAAAAAGGGTCTACGGCGGAGACGGTGTCGTATATCTTCCCTCAGCAAAAAAGCAGCTTGAGCAATTGAAGGAGCTTGGCTTCGGCTATATGCCTGTCTGCATGGCTAAAACACAGTACAGCTTTTCCGATGATCCCGCAAAGCTATGCGCTCCCAAAGGTTTCACGGTAACCGTAAAGAATATAAGGGTAAGTGCCGGAGCCGGTTTTGTGGTTGCGCTTACCGGAGATATCATGACTATGCCGGGACTTCCGAAGGTACCTGCCGCGGAGCGGATCGACGTCGATGAAAACGGTAAAATAAGCGGACTTTTCTGAGATAATGATATTGCTTCGTTTTTTCATCATATATCAGTATCATAAAAATTTTTGAAGGGTTCAAGGGAAACTTTTTTAAAAAAGGTTTCCCTTGAGTCTTTTCCGGAGTAAAATAAAGCTTTTGACTCAGCGCATTTTCTCTTAAGTCCGTCAATATTCCTAATTTTAAGTTCTGTATTGCAGGCATAAACTATTAAAACGACAAAAGTTGTTTTGTTCATAATTTATCTCTTTCTTTTTTTTACAAAGAGGATATAATGTTCATTACGTTTCTTTATTAATATATACGGACGGTACATATTCTATAAAATGAATCGCAGCCCCACCGTATGATATAAATAGAACGAATCTGTTGATAGGCGCTTCAGCCGGAAAGGAGTATTTCAGTTAAGCGTATTAAACGACTGTATAAGGACCAAAGGACTGAAACGTCTAAAAATCTATTTATATCTGTTTTAGCCGCCAAAGGCGGCGTGAGGTATTACTATGGTTCGTGATATGACGAGCGGAAATCCGCTCAGACTTATAACCACTTTTTCCATTCCTCTCATTATCGGCAACGTTTTTCAGCAGATGTACAACATGGTTGACACGATAATAGTCGGTCATTATCTCGGAAACGCAGCGCTTGCGGCGGTAGGCGCTACCGGGTCTATAACATTTCTTATAATAGGTTTTATCAACGGAGTGGCCGAAGGCTCGTGTATACTTGTGGCACAGTATTTCGGCAGCGGGGACAAAAAAAATCTGAAACGGTGCGTGGGTAATATTATATACGTATCATTATTTCTGGTCGCCGTAATGACGGTGTTGGCGCTTTGTATCAACGAGCCTCTCTTAAAGCTTATGCAGACACCGGATGACATAATCGAAGGGTCAATAGAATACCTTGAGGTCATATATGCTGGAATGTTCGCAACGATGCTTTATAACGTTCTTGCCGGACTGCTGCGCGCACTCGGCGACAGCCGTTCACCGTTATATTTCCTGCTGATTGCCTCAGTGCTCAATGTTGTGCTTGATATCTTTTTCATCGTTGAACTGAATTCGGGGATCGCAGGCGCGGCGTATGCGACTGTTATATCACAGCTCGTTTCCGCGATTTGCTGCTTTGTGTACATAATGAAAAAGTGCGAGCTGCTTCGCATAGGTCGCGATGATATACGTTTTAGGCCGTATCTGATAGGCAGGATATGTTTGATGGGAATACCAATGGCTCTGCAGTATTCAGTGACCGCGGTTGGAAGCGTTATACTGCAGAGCGCGGTCAATCCTCTCGGAAGCGACGCGGTCGCGGCCATGTCCGTGGGCTCTAAGATTCTTAATGTATCGTGGGCGATAATAAATTCTATCGGTCTTGCCATTGCGAATTTCTGTGGTCAGAATATCGGCGCCGGGAGGCTTGACAGGGTACGTAACGGAATACGTTCCGGAAGTGTGATAGTCGGAATCGTTACCGTTATATTTATGTTCGTTCTGTTCTTTTTCGGCGTCAACATATCGATACTGTTTCTTGAGGAAGGGAGCTCGGACGAGGTGCCGCAGCTTATAGATCGCTTCATGAAGATTCAGGCTCCTCTTTTGCCCGCTCTTTCTCTTATCGGGATCTTCCGCAACACCATTCAGGGAATGGGATATAGCCTGCAGGCAATGGCGGCGGGACTGTTTGAGCTTGTGGGACGCTCGGTGATCGCGCTGCTGCTCGTTGGTAAATTCGGGTATGACGCTGTGTGCGTAGCGAGTCCGGTAGCATGGATACTGGCGGATGTACTGCTTGTTCCGCTGTATTTCTGGGTAATACACAGGATAAAAAAGCTACACCCGCAGTGGCTGCTTCCGCCGGAAAAAAGAACGGCCGCAGGCTGAATATTGTATATTACTTTTTCCCGGCAAAACAGGGCTGAGACAACAGTACTTCAGATAAGGAAAACCTTTTAAACCCTTCAAAAGAAGAATATTTTGAAAGATTAAAAAAGTTCTTCCCATAGTAAAAAACAACAAAAACCAAGATCAATCAAATGATTTGATCTTGGTTTTGTTTTGCTTATACAAGCCGCTTCATAGTCTGTAAGAAGGCAGGACAGACGTATAATCCTATATATCCGTTTCTATAAAATGAATATCAGAATTATTCCAGTATTTATTATAAACCCTATCTTCTTGACCGTCAAGGTTTAATTGATACATACGGAAAGTAACCGGTATGTTTTTTGGCTGCCATTGCTCTTCGTATGAATATCTGTATTTCATACCTAATTTTTTCATTACATTACCGCTTCTTGGATTATTTATATCATGTGTAGCAGTAATATATGGAAATCCATCTTTTTTCAGCTGCTCAATAACCGCCCTGCCGGCTTCTGTAATAATCCCCTGATGCCAAAACTCTTTGCGTAATCCGTAACCAAAATCATAACCATCCTCTGTACTTACATTGACATATCCTATAGGGAGATTATCTTTTAAGCAAACTGCGTAAATATACGCGTTTCCTTGGTCGTATTTACTTACAAATTGGTTTTCATAAAAAAGTATTGCTTCTTTCATTGTTTTTATGGGAAACCACGGTAAGAAAGTATTGACTTCTTTATCGCTAAAAATTTCATAGACCGCTTTCATATCGTCTATAGTAAATTTTCTTAAAATAAGTCTTTCGGTCTCAAGGCTCGGGATATTCATTTTTATGACCATTCCTTTCTTACGCTAAATCAGCGTTTTGTGCGGTCATCCCTTGGCAAATCGACACCGTTCTTTTGGTGCCGATGAAGTCACGCTTTGACGCCGCAGACTTACGCGATTAAATAACCATTATATTATTATCTCTATACCGTCGCGTATACTTTTTTCGGCAAATATGATATCTCCGTTAAATAACTTGAAATCATATCTTTTTCCATCGATACGCAACTCTTTTATATCGGAAATGAACGGAAGCTTCAGCGTATGCAGATTCAAGGTACCGCATAGAATGTTTATTTTCACGCTTTTATCTGTTATTATAACATTTCCCCAGCCGGTACCGATACTCCATATACACCGGTATTCCCCGGCTTTTGTCAATGGAGAAAAACCAATGGTCTTACGCGGAAGATCAAAATAAAAACCGCTGAAAATCGGTATAAGCGCAAAGCTGGCCATTGAACGGGCATAGTTACTTCCGCATTCTATTTCATTGTAGGGATTGCGGTTTTGTCCGTTATATCTGTTTCTCACGGCACGTACAATATCAACGCCCTCATTTATTTTTCCTTCGCTTATAAGAAGTCCGGCGAGCTGATATTCAAAGCCGTTCATGCTTTCCTCACAGTATGGAATAGGGATGGATGGTTTGCGCACGCCTTCGGGATAATCACAGATTATAGCGGCGGACTCGTCGTTCAGAGCGAATATACGCCATGGATTTGAAAATTCGCGCACCGAGGACTTGAAATTATTTTTGTACAGGCAGTCGAGTGCAATTTCGGTCTGTTTTTTATCAAATATTCTTCCCAGTCCGCATATATTCGCATGCCACTGACCGCATAGCTGGTCAATTTCACAGCCCTCTCCTATCTGATATTTTATTTCCCCGCTTTCGCTGTTCCAGTAAACGTCAGAGCAATCGAAGCGGTCAGTCAGAGCCTTGTCTGTAAGATTTATCTTCTGTATAAAATATTTGCCGTTGAAAAGGTTGTCACGGCACCATGCGTAGCCTTTTTCATATATCGACTCGTATTCTTCGCGGGCTTCGGTGTCGCCGAGATATTCCGCCATTAACGCCGCCGCTCTTAAAGCGGCGAAATAGAAGCCCTGAAGCCATGAGGAGGGTCCGAAAAGCTCCATGTCGAGCGTATGATGCTGTCTGCCTTCAAGTACTCCGTCGCGGTCGCGATCCCAAGCGTCCTTGTTATCATCGCTCCAGGCGAAGGCGAGCATCCTTTTAACCTTATCCCAGATTTCCGAAAGCCAGACATCGTCTCCTGAGAGCTTCCATTCTCGATAAATTTTAATTATAGTACCCATATGTCCGTCGACACAGGAACGGTAAAAGCCTTTTGGTCTGCCGAGCGGAAGCTTTACACGGAAATCCGTACCGCCATACTCGTCAAGGGCGTAATTTAACTCAACGTTTCGCATCGAGCGTTCAAGCTCCGGAAACAGAAAGCATAGCGCATAAGCGTAATTCCAGACATGCTGACAGCTTCCTTCGCACGAGCCTTCCAGCTCATGCACGCCCTCCCAGCCGTAAAACTCACCGTTTTCCAGTCTCCATACGGTAGGGGATTTAAGAACGGACAGGGTAGAGGAGACAGCGTCCAAAACCGCACTGTCAAGAGTTGACGCAAAAAGCTCGTTTTTGAACAGCAGCGTCCGATTATATAAATCATCCCAATGCCTAAGGGAGTATTCGGCACTGTCAAAAGAGCTTGCGAAGCGTTTGACGTAATAGTTTTTCCAGATGACATCCTTACCGTTTTCATCCTTTAATGGCGACCAGTAATTATAATTATTCGGATAGTTCCATGAGATTACTAAACGGACATTTTCTTTTGAGCCGCTTTCGGCCCTGAGCCTTTTATAAACCGAGCAGGTATCGTTTTTGCCGGGAGAGTCGTAATGTCGGTCTGTAAATCCGGCGTCTGACGATAATTCGTTCCGAAACATTACAACAGTATCCTGCCAGCCTCCTCGATACCAGTACTCCTGAGTGCCCGCATTGTCCCCGAGGGTTGCGATCGTGAGGTCACCGTATCCGATTTCGTCAGCGTCGGTTACCGCCGCGTTTATCAGCTTTACCGCTTTAATATCGCCTGAGCTGACGTCACAGTTTTCAGAGCTTTCAAAAGGATTGCATACGGATAGCACGGCGGTATAAGCAATATCGTTATCGGTGTCATTTATAAACTCAATATTAAAAAACGCCGCAGGAATACCGGAATTTTCGGCGTCAAGCGGGATGAAAGGGTTGAATGCCGTAAGCACTATCTTTCCGGGGAAATTATCGTCTGAAAAAGTGAGTTTTGCGATAGGAAATTCACCTTCAAAAATGACATTTTTGAAGTGCGGAAATCCGCACATCGTCATTGAGGAGGGACCAAAACCGTATCCGGTAAAATTTCTTTTAGAGTACTGACCCACAAAATCCTTGGTAAGATCGCCGTTCAGAACTTTTATGTATTTCTTTCCCTTTGTTTCAGCTTTCACCGAAATATGCGAATAACCGTTTATACTGCCCTTGTTAGGGCGATTGAAGATTTCCCAGTCGCATAAGCGTCCGTTGCCGGCAATACCGATACATCCGGTGCCTATCCCTCCGAGCGGAAAGGAAATTTCCCTTAAGCTTTCACCTGTGTATATCACTTGCATATCCTCCCTTGTTTTTATCTGGATTATATCATACGTTTTTATTTTTGTCAATATAAACAGATATAATTTTCGGCGGGCAGAAATAGGCAGTTATATAAGAATAAACAGCATGGTTTAATATCTAAGAAAAGCATAAGAAAAGCGCCTGCGTTCGCAAGCGCTTTTTGGTGGGGACAACTGGGATCGAACCAGTGACCTCATGCATGTCAAGCATGCACTCTAACCAGCTGAGCTATGCCCCCATAGCTGTAATATTATATCATACTTTGAATTAAAAATCAATATGTAATATTGTACAAATTATTTTTTATTTTTTGTACAATATGCAAATTGATTTAACAAAAAAGACTCTGTATAATGTAGTAAACCTAAATTGTCATAAATAAACGGTTATGGTAAATTCGGGTGAAAAACGCACAAACTATATTTGGCGTAAGAAAGGGATGGTCATAAAAATGAACCGCAGAATTTTCGCAGAAAAGAATTACAATATCACCGGCAAAGTAGTCCCGTATGACAAATTCAGGCTTTTTATTGATAAGCCGCAGGGATTTACTATAAATCCAGAGCATTTCCCGAAGATCATTGAGCGCGCCGAGGCATTGCTGAATAAGGAGTATCCTCAGCTCATCGCGTCCGACTATATGATGTTCAAGCGCGACGGAAACCGCTCTATCTATGAGGGAAAATATTTTCCGAGAAGAGGCGATATTCTGACGCTTGCCTTAGCGGAATATGTTGAGAAGAAAGGCAGATTCACGGATAAGATAATTGATGTTCTCTGGCTTATTCTTGAAGAGACCTCATGGGTCATACCGGCTCACAACCCAAGCAAGCCGGGCGTAAACTGCTGTCTGCCGTACGCTTATACGGGAAAGGTGGACTACATAGACCTGTTCGCCGCAACCACCGGAGCAACGCTTGCCTGGATCTATTATCTCTGCAAGGATGAATTTGACAATGTCACCGGACTAATAAATGAAAGACTTCTGTTTGAGCTGAATCGTCGTATAGTTCAGCCTTATCTTGACCCGGTAGCCTGCGGGGATAAAATGTGGTGGACCGGAGTAAGAGGGAACACTGTCAATAACTGGTGTCCATGGATTGTCTCCAATATACTTACGGTATGCGCTCTTACAGTCAAGGATCTGCCCACAAGAGAGGCCATAGTCCGAAACGCTCTGCCGATGCTCGATAACTTTACCTCTGTTTACCATGACGACGGAGGCTGCGACGAAGGTCCAAGCTACTGGAACGCCGCGGGAGGCGCACTCTTCAATGCCTGTGAGGTGCTTTATGACCTTACAAACGGATATGTCAACGTCTTTGAGGATGATCTGATGCGTAAGATGGGCGAGTATGAGGTCAAGGTAGTGGTCAACGGTAACCGTCTGCTCAATTTCGCGGACTCTCCGGCAAAGGTAAACCCATCTCCCATTATGCTTTACCAGTGGGGCGTTTTGTCCAAGTCAGAGATGATGAGAACGTACGGACAGAACAAACTCAACGGAGGACTTACAGGCGTCGGAATAGATTCAAGCATGCCATACCGCAGCTTTAAGTTTTTGGTCGAGCCGAGACTTCCGAAGTGCGATTTTGTGGCTCCTACAAAATTCTGGCTTGACGGTATCATCATCGCCGGTACACGCGAGACAAGCGCGACGGATAAAGGTCTTTATCTTGCGTTCAAGGGAGGAAATAACGCGGAGAGCCACAATCACAACGATATCGGAACGCTGGTCGTGTTTGCCGACGGCAAGCCTATATTCCTCGACGCCGGCTCAGGAAGATATACCAGACGTACCTTCAGCGGAGAGAGATACACAATCTGGGCAATGCGCTCTGATTACCATAATGTAGCGACGATCAACGGAGTCGTTCAGAAGGGCGGACGTCAGGAATATTCCTGTGATCATGTTTATGACGAGACCACCGGTAAGCTGACGATGAATCTGAAAAACGCTTATCCCAAGGAAGCGGGTATTGAGGCTTACTCAAGGAGCGCTGTACTTGAAAACTCTGTAATTACCATAACTGACAATATTACTCTCGAAAAAGACGGAGACATAATGTTCAGCTACATATGCGATGAAAAGCCCACAGAGGTAAATAATGACAGCTTTGTTCTTCACGGAAGGACTGTAACTTTTGATCCGGAGCTTGAATACGCTGTAGAGGAGCTTGACAAGACATGGCCTGAAGTAGCGGGTATTCCAGGAAACTGGGATGTTGATGTACTTTACAGGGTAACGCTTAAAAACAAATCTCCGATTAAGAGTAAGACTTATGTTATGACTGTCAGATAAATTCTGATAAATACAAAAAATATAAGCTGTCACACCGGTTTTTTGATACAAAGAATCATATGTATTTTCCGTGAGTTCCATAATGGAAGCCGTATGTATAAATACTTATGATATTGTATCGGAACGGTGCGACAGCTTTTTGCTGTTATTTAACTCTGCTTTCTTTCATCCTCACGCATCCTGTATTTTTCCGGAGATATACCGGTAAATCTTTTAAAGGTGTGTGAAAAGTGGTAGCTGTCCGCGAAATGATAGGTCATCGCTATTTCTTTGATCTGCAGGGAGGTATCAAGCAGCAGAAGCTTTGAAGCGTTGATTTTGGTCTTTAAAATATATTGCTTCGGTGTTATTCCGTATTTCTCACGGAAAATACGTATCACATGGGTTTCGCTCAGGTAGAACTGCTTTGCGATAGATGTGACAGAAATATCTGAGTCGATATTCGTTTCAATATATTGCTTGATCTTCTGGGCAATAACCGCCGGTTTTGTTTCCACTACATGCGACTGAGCGAAGACCAGCTCAATAAAAAGCTGATAAAAAGCAACGGCTATACGGTTTGTTGTTTCAAGCTTATTATCGGAATTATCAATCAGATCGCAGATATTGTTAAAAGAATCTACGGCAGTTGGGCGAAGTGTGATGTGTATAGGAAACGCGTTGCAGGAGGAGGAAAATGCGTCGGCAAGATACCCGTAGCAGGCAACCCCGGAAATGAATTTTACAGAATCCTCGGTAGTTATTTTATACCCGATTCCCGGCGCAATATAGCATATAGCACCCTCTGAGGGGTTTCTCTCGGAACCGTCGTCAAATTTGATTACACATGTGTCTGATCTGAAGTACAGAAAATGGTGATATCTGTTGTCGGTGTTTTCATTTAACAGATCCTCATGCTGAAGTGCTTTACAATAAAACAAACGACCCTTACTGAATTCTTGTAAAAACTCGAAATTATTATTCATTTGTCATCCTTTCTGCTCTGTGTCAAATATATCCCTTTAAGGTAGATTTTACTTTTATTTAAAATGTTTTCATCATTTTTTAAAACGAATCTTATATAATCAACATCAAGATGTTTGTTATTATCATTTTAACATAATTTCATGAAGATAAATATCATATATTTTAAAAAAATAGTGAATACACGTGTATTTAAAGACGCGGTATTCACTATTTTTATTAAAGAACAAATTTGCTTTTTAAGCAATGGAAGATAAAGAGTCGACAAATGTAATCGATCAGTTACACTTTCAGATTTTTCTTAACCAAATCTACGACACGCACCACCGCAGGAGAAAGAACGAGATTTACGATAAACTCACCGATAAAATTAAATCCTGCGAGACCGATAAATACAAGCTGAAATGCATTTTCAAAACCGCCAAATGTGTCGGGATACATAGAAGGCAATGAATTCATCGTATCAAAGAAGAATAAAAACATACCTATTACGAAAATACCTGTATTGATTATCGGAGCGGATATTGAAGCAAGCACTGTTTGAAGAGTTATGTGTTTACCCTTGAACAGCTTTCCGAGTCCTTTATAGATTAGTCCCGAACCCAATCCCGCCATTGCCGCTTTCAATAAGCAAATGATAACAAACCAAACCGGATTGGCTCCCCATAAAATAAAGGAGAATCCATCAACACCGGCTATTCCCATTATCATAGTAATTACACCAAATACTGAACCCAAAAATAATCCTGCCTTTGGACCCAATAAGGTTGCGCCTATTACAATAGGCACTAAAACAAGCGATAACGGAAGAGGACCTATTTTGATAAATGACCCGACAAGCTGAAGTACAACAACCAATGCCGTCAGCATTGCCAGCTGAACCATTTGCAAAACGGATTTTCTTTTCTGATTAACCATTTTGCACCTCCCAAAGTACAGCCGTCTGTGCTGTCTTTACGTTTTTGTTTTTCATAAAAAAACCTCTCTCCGAGACTTTCACTCGGTGCTACCATCTTGGCATCTGCCAAGTACAGTGCATAAAAATTTATAATAAACGCATTTTGCGCTATTATTTATTTTGAATTACTTTGATACAATACAAACAGTCCCTTTAATGTAAGGTAAGGCTCGTAAATTACCTTGTGCCTTAGCAAAGGTAATACAATTTCCGCAAAACCTCCTGTTATATATATCAGTGTATTTGAATCATCGATACAGAGTTCCTTTTCATACTCGTCGATAAATGCATCGATCATAAGCGAATTTCCGACGACTATTCCCGAGCGTACTGAATCGGCAGAATTCCTGCCTATGATTTTCTTCGTTGATAAAGGGGTTATTATCGGTATCAGTTCGGCTTGGTTATGCAAAGAAGCCAGCGAAAGCTTAATACCCGGCATTATTGAATTGCCGACATATTCACGATTTTGTGTGATTGCGGATATTGTTGTAGCCGTTCCCATATCTATTATGAGAATATTGACCTTTTTACCCTTGGTTAAATTCAGAACAGCGGCGGTATTTGCAACGAGGTCTGAACCAAGCTCTGAAGGATTGTCAATTCGGATAGAAAATCCGGTTTTCTGTCCGGGTCTTACAACTTTTACATCTGAATTTGTAATTTTCTTTACAGCCTCTGCAACTGTATGAGTTATGCTCGGTACAACTGAGGAAATAATAGCCGAATCAAGCTGCTCCGTGGTGACGTCATAAAATTTCAACATTGCGCAGATTTGAACAACATACTCATCCGTGCTTCTGTTTTTATCTGTTGTTAATTTGAATGTGCTATTCAGCTTACCGTCCTGAATGGAAAAGACGCCAAATGATATACTTGAATTACCTATATCCAGCGCAAGCAGCATATTTTTCCCTCTCCATATGTTTTCTTTTCTTTTTAACTATAGCATATATAAGCCTTTTGGCAACAATAATGAATATAATAACCGGATGTCCCGCAATTAATTCAAAATGATGCCGAGCTTGACCGTATTTATGCCGTCTGAACGCGACTTCCGACAGAAGACAGATCTCGGTACGCTATATTACCGGATCGGTACTGTTTTGTAAACTATGCAACCTGCTATAACAAGTAATAATTTATTATAGCATATTTTTTTTGGTTTTTCAATGGTTTTAGAAAATAACACGCGATACAAATATTTAATAATAGCTATTATAAAAATTTATCATTCCACAAAATCAAATTCGAAATCATATATGCTGACAGTATCTCCTTCACCGCATCCGGCGTTTTCAAGCGCTTCAATAACGCCGTTATCGCGAAGAACACGCTGGAAATACATGAGCGATTCACGATCGGAAAAATTGATGGTGCCCATAAATCTGTACAGCCATTCTCCTTCTACAGTGTATATTCCGTTGACGTTTTTGACTGTGACGCTCTTGTCTTTAGGCGTCGCGGGATTTTCATCCTCATATTCCTTTTCATATATAGTAAGGGGCGGGAGCGTAAGCAGTCTGTCGGACACACGCTTGATAAGCTCCGAAACATTTTCTCCCGTCGCGGCTGATATATAGATAAGCTCATATCCCTTTGTGTCTATATATTTTTCGAAAGCTTTGAGATCAACAAGCTCCGGATCATAAGCGTCTATCTTATTTGCCGCTACTATTCTGGGACGAGAAGCAAGCTCAGGACTGTATTTTTCTATTTCTTGATTGATTATTTCCATGTCCTCAGCGGGATCAGTGCTTTCTGCGCCGGAAATATCCACTACATGTATCAGCATACGGCATCTGTCTATGTGGCGCAGGAAGTCAAGCCCAAGCCCGGCGCCTTCGGAAGCGCCTTCGATAAGTCCCGGTATATCTGCGCAGACAAATGTGCGTCCGCCGCCGACGCTGACGACTCCGAGATTAGGGGAGAGGGTTGTAAAGTGATACGCGGCAATTTTGGGACGCGCCGAGCTTATAGCCGCGAGCAAAGATGATTTTCCCGCACTTGGAAGACCTACGAGTCCGACGTCCGCGAGCATTTTAAGCTCGAGTATCACCTCACGTTCCTCGCCCTGTGTTCCGGCCTTCGCGAAACGTGGTATCTGCCGTGTCGGAGTGGCAAAATGCCGGTTTCCCCAACCGCCTCTGCCGCCCTTACACAGAATAAAGTCGCCGCACTCAGACATATCTTTTATAACGGCGCCGCTTTCGGCGTCCCGGACTACGGTTCCCGGAGGAACTGGAAGTATCAGGTCGTCGGCAGTAGCGCCATGCATCTTTCCGTTCTTTCCGTCTCCGCCGTTTGAAGCGGTAAATTTTTTGCGGTTTTTATATGCGAACAGAGTATTGCTGCCTTCATCTATCCTTAGGATTATATTTCCTCCTCGTCCTCCGTCGCCCCCGTCCGGACCACCGTGAGACACGTATTTTTCGCGTCGGAAGGAAACACAGCCGTTTCCTCCGTTACCGGCCTTGACATATATTTTAACTTTATCTATAAACATAATTATCACCATGCCGCCTTAGGCGGCGAAAATCCGTTTTACGTATCAGACATATAAATTTTTAGTTTAGCGCTGCAAAATATTACCGTATTCCGATATATTAAAGTAATATCTATCATTATCATTTAATCATATTTAAAAGGGTTTCCTCATCGATTACCGGTATTCCAAGCTCTCTGGCTTTTATAAGCTTGCTTCCGGCATCCTCTCCGGCAAGCACGTAAGTGGTTTTTTTCGATACTGAGCCCGAGGTTTTCCCGCCGTAACGTTCGATCAGTGCCGACGCTTCGTCTCGCTTCAGACTCGGAAGCGTTCCGGTAAGAACAAAGGTCATACCGGAGAACCGAGGATCGGCTTTATCGCTTTCATAAACAGTGAGCACTCCGGCGTTTTTAAGATTGTTTATAAGTTCGGCGGTTTGGTGATGAGAAAAGAAATTAACGATATTTCCCGCGGTAATTTCTCCGATATCGTTGATTTCACAGAGCTCTCCGACGCTTGCGGCGGAAAGCCTGTCGATATCTCCGAAATGCTCGGCAAGCAGCTTCGACGCTTTTTCGCCGACCTGACGTATACCAAGGGCATATATCAGCCTGTCAAGGCCGCTTGTTTTTGAATTTTCAATGGCGTTAATAATATTTGACGCGGATTTATCTCCCATTCTTTCAAGACCGGAAAGCTCTTCTTTCCTCAGATAGTAAAGATCCGAGGGAGTAGAAACAAGTCCGTTGGAGATCATGGCCGCAAGCTGAGCTTCACCGAGCCCGTCTATATTCATTGCGTCACGGCTGACAAAATGTGATAGGTTTCTCAGAAGCTGAGCGGGGCAGGCGGAATTGGTACAATAATATGCCGCTTCATCTTCCTCTCTGTATACAGGTTCACCGCAGGACGGGCATACCTTCGGCATTTCATATTTTTTCGCGCCGGCTTTGCGTTTCTGCATATTGACCCTGACTATCTCCGGAATAATGTCGCCCGCTTTCCTTACAACGACACTGTCTCCGATTCTTATATCCCGCTCTGTAATAAAGTCATAATTATGAAGCGTAGCCCGGCTGACCGTAGTTCCGGCAAGCCTTACGGGGGAGAGAACGGCGTATGGAGTTATAACTCCGGTGCGGCCTACGTTCACTCCGATATCGAGCAGCTCAGTCTCCTTTTCCTCCGGAGGGAACTTGTATGCGACCGCCCATTTAGGCACCGCGCCCGTATCTCCGTATTCCTTTCTTTTTTCAATGTCGTTTACCTTTATAACCACTCCGTCGATATCAAATGAAAGCTCTTTTCTTTTTTCGCCGATCTCAATTATTTTTTCCTTTATCTCGTCAAAGCCTCGGAGTACCTTTAGCCCAGGTATTATCGTAAACCCAAGCGCGGATAAAAAGCTTAAGCCCGCCGAGTGTGTGGTGAATTCCCGGTCACAGCCCTGAATATTAAAAACGAATATATCGAGCTTTCTTTGCGCGGTAATCGAGGAGTCGAGCTGCCTGAGTGAACCTGCGGCAGCGTTGCGTGGATTTGCAAAGAGCTGCTCGCCTTTCTCCCGTCGTTTTTCGTTAAGCGCCTCAAAGCTTTCCCTTGGCATGTATACCTCGCCGCGAACCTCCAGATGTCCGCCGAAATCTATTTTTAAGGGAATGGACCTTATCGTCTTGAGATTTTCCGTTACGTTTTCTCCGGTTATGCCGTCGCCTCTTGTCGAACCTAATACAAGCTCTCCGTTTTCATATACAAGCGACACGGAAAGTCCGTCTATCTTACATTCAACGGAATAGCCGTCGGCAGGAGTCTTCGCAATGAAATCCTCAAGCTCTTCAAAGCTGAAGACGTCTCGCAGGCTGCCCATCCTTATTTCGTGGGTAACTTTTTCAAATTTATCGAGAACAGCGCCTCCGACGCGTTTTGTAGGGGAGCTTGGAGAGGCAAGCTGAGGATATTCTTCCTCAAGCTTTTTGAGCTTGTAAAACATTTCGTCGTAATCAAAATCAGATATCTCCGGATTATCCTCGACATAGTATTTCCTTGAATGGTATTCAAGCTTTTTCTCAAGTGTTCGCATTTCTTTTTCTATAATGTTAATATCCATCACAATGATTTTTCCTTACTCCCGACATCTCCGTAATTTTTATATAATTCCATAATAATTATAACATATATTTATAAATAAATCAATAGAAATGATAAAAAACTCGGGTGATAACTAAGGATTCGCCCGAGTTTTTTTATTTAGTTGCCGCTGTTTCCGATAAATTCCTCAAGCTCGCTTTTTATTACAGTGACTCTCGGACCGTAAATTATCTGTACCCCGTTCCCTTTATGGATAACGCCGGAGGCTCCCGTGCTTCTGAGTATACTGTCTGTGACGAGGCTGCCGTCCTTAACCGTTATCCTCAGTCTTGTGGCGCAGCTGTCAACTGTCAGTATATTATCGGTGCCGCCGAGCCCTGAAACAATGCTTTCGGAAATACCGGAGGCATTCGTCTTTTCGGTTTTTTCGGCGGTAAGCTCGGCGCTTCTCTCGTCGTAATCCTTTCGGGTGTAAAGTTTTGTGTTTTCCTCGTCTGCCTCTCTTCCGGGGGTTATATAGTTGCGTTTTTTAATAAGCAATGAAAATATCAGATAGTACGCCAGGAAGTAAGCCGCTCCGACCGGAAGCACCATTATCCAGTTGCTTTTGGCGTTCCCCTGAAGGATACCAAAAAGCGTGTAGTCTATAAGACCTCCCGAGAAGGTCATTCCGATACCTACGTTCAGTATATGCATCAGCATATAAGCAAGTCCCGCTAAAACGCAGTGTATGACATAGAGCAGGGGAGCGACAAACAGGAATGTGAATTCAAGAGGCTCGGTGATACCGCATATCATCGAGGTCAGCGCGGCGGAGAGGAGAAGGCTTCCGGCTACCTTCCGCTTGGCTGGCTTTGCGCAGGTATACATTGCGAGAGCGGCTCCCGGAAGACCGAATATCATCAGAGGAAATTTTCCGCTCATAAAACGTGTTGCGGATACGCTGAAGCGTGTTACATCCGGAGAGGCAAGCTCTGCGAAAAAGATATTCTGTGCTCCGCTTACGAGTACACCGTCGATCATCGCGGTGCCTCCGACTCCGGTCTGCCAGAAGGGAAGATAAAAGACGTGGTGAAGACCGAACGGTATGAGCGCCCGCTCTATCACGCCGTATATAAATGTTCCCGCATAACCTGAGCTGAGAACAAGGTCGCCGAGTCCATAAATGCTTTTCTGAATGAAAGGCCATATGAAGAACATCAGCGCTCCGATCAAAACAAATGTCAAAGTGCATATGATCGGTACGAATCTGACGCCTCCGAAAAATGATATTACGTTTGGAAGCTTTATTTTATAAAATCTGTTATGCAGGGCGGCAACTATCAAGCCGACTAATATACCGCCGAAAACCCCCATTTCAAGAGACTGTATTCCTACGATGTCCGCGACGGATCCGTCCGGTAAGGTCGGACTTGTAAGCTCTCCCGAAATAGACAGGCACGCCGAAATTGTGGAGTGCATTACAAAAAATGAGATCGCCGCCGACAGCACGGCAGTTGCTTTCTCATTTTCCGCCATTCCGAGGGCAATACCCATAGCAAATAATATCGGCAGGTTTCGGAAAATTATATTGCCGGTATCTGAAAGCACAAGCATAATATTGTATAGCGGTTTTCCGGTTCCCAGAACAGAAGAAAGACCGAAAGAATCGACCATGGTCTGATTGGTAAGCGACGAGCCTATACCGAGCAGGAGTCCCGCTATCGGAAGCAGGGCAATGGGAAGCATGAAGGAACGTCCTACCCGCTGCAGAACAGAAAAAAATCGTCCGCTTTTTTTGTTTTTTGTTTCGGCAGCTATTTCGTTAGCCATTTTATAATTAAGCCTTTCTTACTTATTGTTTTATTTTTGTCTTTCCGGTTTGCATAACAAAGCTCATGATCTTGCTTTCACATGCCTTGCATTCGCCTTCAAAGACCGTTATTTGTGATAATTCATCGTGATTGATGATAATCAGTGCGCATATTTCCGATAGATTGTTTCTTTTTATAACGTTAAGATCGACATCCACCAGAGGGGTTCCTATATCAACATTATCGCCGTTTTTTACCTTTACGCCAAAGCCTTCTCCCTTTAAAGTTACAGTGTCGATGCCGATGTGGAGAAGCAGCTCAACGCCGTCCGCGCTTTTAAGACTTATTGCGTGCCCGGAAGATGTCACATCGATCACTTTACCCTTAACCGGAGAAACAAAATGGCCGTTATCAGGGATTATTCCGAGCCCCTCTCCTATCATACCTGAGGAAAAAGCGACGTCCGGGATCTCGGTCTCAGGTATCACCTTACCGTTTACCGGCGCGAAAATTGATACAAGCTTATTGTTTTTTTTTAGTGAAAATAAACCGTTCATTGATTTGTAAATACCTTTCCGGAGATAATTTTTTCAGAGGTTTCTTATTTTTTCGCGGATAGGCAGAACCATTGGAGGGGATACCGACAGCTCGTCTACACCTAAAGAGATAAGTTTTCTTACCATGCTCATATCCGAGGCTATTTCACCGCAGACACCTACCCAGATGCCGGCCTTATGGGCATTATCACACGTGGTTTTTATAAGCGAGAGAACAGCCTCGTGATCTTGTCTATAATATCTGGAAACGGCCGGATTCTGACGGTCAGCGGCGAGAGTGTATTGTGTAAGATCGTTAGTCCCGATACTGAAAAAATCGACCTCGCTTGAAAGTATATCCGAAATAAGAGCCGCGGCCGGAGTTTCAATCATTATTCCGATCTCAAGCGAGTGGTCATATTTGATCTTATCCCCATCGAGCTGGCGGCATATCTCCTTGATCAGCTTCTTAATTTCCCGTATTTCCCACACAGACGCTATCATCGGAAACATAATGGCAAGCTTTCCGTAGGCGGAGGCACGTATCAGCGCGCGGAGCTGTCCCGTAAACATATCTGTTTTTGAAAGACACATTCGTATACCGCGAAGTCCGAGAGCGGGATTTTCCTCTATCGGAAGCTTCAGATATTCGGCGTGCTTATCGGCGCCTATATCAAGCGTGCGTATGACGGTTTTTTTACCGTCCATACGTTTAACTACCTCCTGATATATCCTGAATTGCTCATCTTCGCTGGGAAGCTCGGTTCGTTCCATGAAAATAAATTCTGTTCTGAAAAGCCCTATACCCTCGGCATCGTTTTCAATTACGGCGTCTACATCTCCGGGATTTCCGATATTCGCGTAAAGCTGTATAGTTTTACCCTCAGATGTTCTTGTAGGTAACCCTTTTAGGGCGTTAAGCCTTTCTCGGCGGCTGTGTTCCTCATCCATTAGTTTTTTATAACGTTCTATCGTCGCCTCAGAGGGGTTTATTTCATATACTCCCGTTCCTCCGTCAATGGCGATATACTGACCGTTGAAGATCTCGGGAATAGTTCCGCATCCGACTATACAGGGTATGCCGTTGGTTCTTGCAAGTATTGCGGTGTGGGAATTTGACGAGCCGTAAGCCGTTACGATACCGAGTATCTTACTTTTGTCGAGCTGTATAGCCTCGCTCGGAGTCAGATCATCGGTATAGAGAATACTTTCCTCGCTGAATACGGCCGCGTCGGTGTTTTTACCAAGCAGGATCTTAATTAAGCGTTCCGATATATCGCGTACGTCTGTCGTTCGCGCCTTCAAATACGCGTCGTTTGTATTTTCGAGCATACGTATGAACGTATCCGCCGCGCGGCTAACCGCGCTTTCGGCGTTTATACGGCGCTCTCTGATATTTTTTTCTATTTCGTCACAAAGATCCGGATCATCCAGCATTATACGGTGAATGGAAAAGATTTCGGCATTTTCCCCGCCGCTTACCTCCAGAGCACGTCGATATAATGCCTCAAGCTCGTTATCCGCTATTTTTTTAGCGTTTTCATATCGCATTATCTCGCTTTCGACATGATATATCATATATGAAGGAATCTGGGAAATCCCGCTTTTAAAAAAACTGAGCTTCCCGACCGCGATCCCGGGACTTGCCGCCGTCCCCTTATAGTTCAGCTCTTTCAATTTCAGCTTCCTTTCGTTCATAAATTAAAGCGTTTTAATACAGAATTCACGCAGTCTTGCCGTCGTTTCCTCGGAATTTTCGCCGTTTATCGTAAATTCGAGCATATCGCCTTTTTTCGCGCCGAGACCCATGATTGCGAAAAGCCTTGTGGCGTCAGCGCTCTTATCCTTGTTTTTTACAGTTATTCTGTCGGGAGTGCTCTGAGCGAATTTTACCAGCATTCCCGCAGGTCTTGCGTGTATACCGTTTTCATCAGTTATTATATAAGTAAATGTATTCATAAAATTGACCTTTTTCCCGCCGCCTGTAATATTTATAGCAGGCGGAGTTTGAAAATTAAATTTCAAACCGTTCCTTTCTTACTTGATTTTCTCAATGCATTTACAAGTATTTTTTACAGACCGGGACTTATTATTCACGTTTACTGAAATTTACTGAGTCGAAAACAAAAAATTCCTTATCAAAAAAATTGAAAAGGAACTTTTTGAGATATTATAAAGCGAGTTTCGTATTATATAAACATTACTGATATTATATTTTACGAAACGGTCGTTATCATCACAGCCCTAAAATCAGCTTTGCTTTTAGAATCGCGGTCTGGGTCTTTCCGTCCGGTATTTCATTATCCGCTATCATCTTAACAGCTTCGGAAAAAGGTATTTTCACCACGTCCAGAAATTCGTCCTCGTCCAGCTTTTGCTCTCCTTCTTTGAGTCCTGTGGCGAGATACATATATATTTTTTCTCTGAGAATTGCGGGGGAGCCGTAATATTCGCCGATAAACCTGTAATTTTTTGCGGTATAACCGGTTTCCTCTTTCAGCTCGCGTTTTGCGGCGTCCAGGGGATCGGATTCGTTTTTATCAAGCTTACCGGCAGGTATTTCCCATATAACATCATCAAAAGGATATCTGTACTGCCGTTCCATTATTATCTCGTTATCATCGGTCAGCGCGACTATGCAGACCGCGCCGTTATGAAGCGCAACCTCTCGTTTGGATATAGATCCGTTCGGTAATTTTACGGTGTCCTTGACAAAATGGATGATAACTCCATCGTATATCTCCTCGCGGCTTATCTGCGTTTCCTTCAATTTTTCATATATATTGTTTTTTGGCATGATCTTATCCTTTCTGCTGCTGTATTTTTATAAGTTAATTATAACAAAAATTTTACTTATGTCAATAACTTTTGTGAAAAAGCTATTGAATTTATTAATCATATATGTTATAATTTAGGCGTAAGGTATTTATTAATATTTTACCCATAATAAAAATAAATTGAATCTATATTGCAATTTTGTCATATTTTTGTAATAACTAATATACCGATAAATGGAGGATAAGCCGAAATGAAATATTATTCAAAGCTTGAATTCAGTAAGCTGGATGATGATGCAAAACAGGAATATTATGAAGCGCTGCGCGCGGAAAAAAACGAAGCGATAACGCCGGATAAAATGGAAGAAATAGCGTCAGCGTACGAGGCTATAGCAGGGTATTATAATGCCTCGGAATTTGCGCGCGATCTGAAAAATGACGCGGTGAAGCAAAGGGCCGCCAATGAAAAGATGCGAAAAGAAAAGAGACGTAAGGGAATACTGATTATTGTAGGAGTGCTGGCGGCGGCGGTCCTTATCGCCTCAATAACGATTATTGCTTCTATTCTGAATACTAAGGACGAACGTTACAGGGAGGCTGTAGAACTATACGAAAACGAAAGATACGACGAGGCAAAGCAGATTTTTGAGACTCTCGGAGATTACGAAAAATCCAAGCTATATCTGATGGCGATCGAGGGATTTCTGAACTCCGTAACCTTTAACGGCGAGGTGGTCAAAGAAGGAGACGAGATAACAATAGGTTCATATGATCAGGACGGTATAGAGGGAACAGAAAAGCTTAAATGGTACATTCTGAGTCTTGACGCGGATGCCGGTCGCGCGCTGGTAATTTCAAAGGACATTATCGAATATTCCTCATACGGCGCAGCTGAATGGGAGAACTCCGAAATAAGACAATGGCTCAACGCTGAATTTTTTGAAACGGCCTTTTCTCCGGCGGAGCGAGCTAAAATAATTAAAAATCTTTATTCGGAGCACAGAGGGGAAAACGAAGACGATATAATATACGAGGTCGCCGACAATGTTTCTCTCCTAAGTCTCGAGGAATATGAAAAATATATGGGAACCGGAAGCGCGATGGGCTCCGCTGTGTGGTCGGAAAAACTGGAAACCGAATTCGCTCTGAGCGGAAGGGGCGTATGGCTTATGCGTACGGTCAATGAGGACGGAAGCATAGCAAGCGTGAATAGCTCCGGAGGTATAAGCGAAAGCGGTGTTTCCGCCGAGGAAAACTGCGGAGTGCGTCCGATAATGTGGATAACCTTGGACGATAAATCCTGATTGAATGAGGGAAACGGAAGATACAAAATGAATAGTTCTAAAATAGTAAGAGCGATAACAAAAGACGGAAGCGCGAGGCTGTTCTTCGAGGACAGCACCGCTATTGTGCAGAAAGCTCATGAAATACATGGAACCTCTAAGACAATTACGGCGGTGCTCGGAAGAGCGCTTACCGCGGCATCGCTTATGGGGTGCATGCTCAAGGACAAGGGCGACACGCTTACTCTGCAGATCCGCGGAGACGGACCGGCGGGCGTGATCCTATGTATAAGCGATTATATGGGAAATGTCAAGGGATATGCGCAGCATCCTGAAATAGAATTGCCGCCGAACGCTCAGGGAAAGCTTAATGTAGGGGGCGCGGTCGGAAGGGGAACTCTGTGCGTGGCAAAGGACATGGGTGAAGGAGAGCCTTATACGGGTAGCTGCGACCTGGTTTCCGGTGAGATCGCGGAGGATATCACGAGTTATTTTGCGATAAGCGAACAGATACCTACAGTGTGCGCGCTCGGAGTCAGATGCGATACTGATTGCAACTGTACTTCGGCGGGAGGATATATCCTTCAGCTTATGCCAGGCGCTTCCGAGGAGACAGTCAGCGCACTCGAAAAAAACATTACATTGATACCTTCAATTTCAAAAGCTATTACCGAGCCGGAAGCGGACATATATGTTATAGACAGAATATTTTCCGGACTTGAATATGAAATATTTGATGAGTTTGATACAGAGTATCGCTGTACCTGTAACAGAAGCGCCTTTGAGAGAGCTTTGATATCGGTAGGAAGCGAAGAGCTTTCTGAAATGATATCGGAAGGAAAGGAAATTGAAATGACCTGCCAATTCTGTGATAACAGACAGACGTTTAACACGGATGAGCTCAAAGCGCTTCTGCGGTCGGCAAAAAACTGAATCTGACCGAATAAAGTCAATCAAAATAAAAACTATCTTAATCTTATGGTCTAAGCTGAACTCCTACGGCATAAGTTAATAACTGTATAAGTTATTAAGGGGATGAGCTTGAATGAATAGGGGACCTGTAGGTGTAATAGATTCCGGGATAGGCGGGCTGACTGTCCTTACCGAAATGATAAAAAAACTTCCGAGCGAGGATTTCATTTATCATGCGGATACCGAGAACGCGCCTTACGGCAATAAAAGGCATGCCGAGATCATGGGGTATACGGATAACAATATCGCGAAGCTGCTTTCTCTTGGCTGTAAAGCAATAGTGTTAGCCTGCAATACAGCGACCGCGGCTGCAGTAGAGGACATGCGGATAAAATATTCTTCCGTAAATATAATAGGACTTGAACCGGCTTTGAGACCGCCGTTATACGATTTTCCGGATATGCCGGTGCTTGTATTGGCGACACCGCTTACGCTGGCGGAAAAAAGATTTACACGACTTCGCTCGGAGCTTGAGGCTGACAGCGGGAAAAAATTTTACTGCGT
The DNA here is from genome assembly GCA_944393415.1 of uncultured Clostridia bacterium. GTDB lineage: Bacteria > Bacillota > Clostridia > Oscillospirales > CAG-272 > SIG673. The sequence continues at coordinate 57,451 of CALYAD010000055.1, forward strand.
GCCGGCTCAGGAGATAGTGGAATACACAGAAAGTCCTTCAAGACAGAGGCAGAAGCTGATAAATAGCCTCAAGAAGCTCCTGCATCCATATGAAAGTATCAGATTTCCCGCGTGCGTTCTCGGGTGTACGCACTTTCCGTTAGCCAAGCCGGAGATTTCCGAGGCTCTCGGATACATGCCCAGATATTACGACGGCGGTAACGGAGCGGCAAAACGGTTAGCTTTTTTGCTTGCCCGCGACGGACTTGAAAATGATATCTCGCGGCGCGGCAAAGTTATATTTACAAGTCAGGAATTCTCGTACAGAGCAGGACAGATAATGCTTGATTATTATAATAAAGAGCGGTAAATATAGTCTTGCTGATAATACCGGGAACCTGACAGATAGTGTAAACAGGATTAAAAAGTTGATCCATACCCGTTATTTAAGCTTGCCTTGATTTCTCACTATATAAAAATAAAAGGGCTTACGCCCTCAAATCAGCGAAATTTATCCGTTCGTCAGAAAAACAGATGTAGCTTTGGGCGTTCCCGCGGTCATATTTTGAGGTAAAGTAAATACCGGTTTTAAATGACCGCGGGATCGCTGTTAATTATGTTGATTTCGCTTTAAATTTAAGGTTGTAGCCCTGTTATTCAATCAGAAGGGTCTGCGGCAGCTGCTTCTGTAGTCCTGTCTGCGGCGATCGCTTACCGACTCGCCTCGCGTTTCCTGGGGTGTATCGCACGGAGGCGTACAGCCCTTGTCAAACGTCAGATTGGTAAGATAGTAATTAGTTTTGCAGTCAGCGCGCTCAAGTGTGATACCGAGAGCCTCGGCAAAACGCTGATAGTGAATTATCTCACGAGCACGAAGGAACTTTATAGGGTCCCTTACGTCTGGATCATCTGTCAAACGAAGGATATTGTCGTATGTCAGACGGGCTTTCTGTTCCGCAGCAAGGTCCTCGTTAAGATCCGCAATAACGTCTCCGGTGCTTTGTAAGGTAGCGGCAGAGAACGGCATGCCTGACGCGGCCTGGGGATAAACCCCGGCGGTATGATCAACAAAGTAAGTGTCGAATCCGCTTTCCTTGATCTGATCGATTGTCATATTGCGTGTTAACTGATAGAGAATAGTGGAGACTATCTCTATATGAGCAAGCTCTTCTGTTCCTATAGAAGCATCGGAAATGCTCCGCTTGGTAAAATCACGGACAAGCATTGTTTGTCTGTTTGACTTTGAAATTAAATAAAAAAGTATGAGGGGAGAATAAAATTTTGAAATGATAATTAGTGTAATTTTTCTGTGTGGTTCCATAATACTTTTTTATTATTCGTGCGTAACATGGAAAAGAAAATTCGCATTATCTTCTTTATTAGCTATCTTTGGTATGACATTATTTCTTTGGGGTATGCAAGTAATATTATATGATTATGCGCATTTGCGAGGATTACTTAACTTATTATTATTGCCAGTGTTTTTATTATTGATTTATTTTATAGCACGTAGAATGTCGTTAAAATACAAGAAGATAGCAATTATTCTATATAGTTTTATAGGCATTTATTTATGTGTATTTATACATGATGTTGTCTGGTTATGTTTAAATTGGAACTCATTTTTCAGTTTTACTTAAACATCAAGCAGATCAACAACATTTTTATTCATAACTGAGGCAAAGCCGTACCCAACATGCTTTTCGTTAGGGTTTATGTCTTTCTCGACGGTATATACATACTGTTATACTGCTGACGGAATACGTATAGGCACGGCATAAAAGTAATGCATCAGACACACGTAATTATTTCACAGCTGGAATTACTGCCGCGTTAATCGGAAAGTAGCAGATATTGCAAATCAAACGGATGGGTTGAAACTGATATAGACCTGCTTAAGGCGGGAAGGGAGGCTTTTATCAGAGGATAGTCATCCGTGATAGGGTCTACAATTTCTCTATGGAGTATTGCGAGGTAAACATGGAAAAAAATAAAAAAACAATAAAAAAGTTCAGAATATATCCTTCTTGCTTGTATTTTTTATTGGAAAAATGGTTGAAGGAAATGAGTAAGAAAGGATGGCATGTTTTTGATTGTAAAGTATGTGTTTATTATTTTGAAAAGGGCATGCCGCAGGAAAAAGAGTATTTTGTATATGATGCAGGGTGGATAGGCGAAGGAAGATACAGTATTCCATTAAGATACCCATTTCTAACTCAAACATATGGAGTTAAAAAGGAAAAATCGAAATTAAATAAAAACAGCATTAAAAAACATAATACTATTATGGAGGTAGATACAAAAAGGATTGATATAAAAAATGATACGTGATATAAAGAGTTGAAACGAGACAGAAATAGATTATATGCATTGATGACTATAAGGATTACCTGTTTTATTTTGGTTTTAGTTATAATATATATATTTATTAGAATTAACCTATAATGGTATATAGTAAAAAATATTTTCCTATAACGAGATAGTCAATCAGTTTATCTGTTAAAGAAAAGCAGAACGGACGGGAGCTTGCAGCCATGACGGCAAATATACATACAGTTTACGGATGCAATTGCGGGGGGTACAGCTAAAGTAAAAAGCAGCAACATGGTGAATGAATTATTAGAGCTTACTTGGGGAAGGAGATAAATGAAAGAATACGAGATTACAAAACAAAGTGATGAGATACTTATTACACGAAAGAAATATAACATTTTAATGGCAGCATTAATAGGTGTGTGGATAATTGTCATGTTTCTTCTTTTGGCCAATTTCGCTAAGCTGTGTCTTAAAGAGAATATTATTTTGGCAAGAATTATATTTATTGCTGATATTATATTCTGTGTATGGGGTATATATAGAGCCATTATGTATTGGCGGCATAGAAAGAAAGAAATCATCAAAATAACCAAAGAAGGCATTTATACGCTTGATCATGTCGAGAAAAATAAATATCATGAAAAGATATTATTGTGGAAGGATATAGCTGATATCAAGATATTTATTTGTATTGGATCAGTCAAAGGTTGGGATGATGATGTTATGGTGGTTTCCCAAAATAACATAGATGAAGATGAGACAAGAAAGTTTATACGTAAAGAGTTGTTAGTATGGGGTGATTTGCTTAAAACTTGTATTTATGACGATACAAGAATATATTTGTTCGGTGATTATTTTGAGCTGAAGAATATTCAAGATATTGTTCAGACATTCATTACTAAAAAGAAATAATATATACCGAACAATGTATGAAAAGAAAAGATAAAAATGTGCAAAGCCGTACCCATGCCTGGTGCGGCTTTGCCGCAAAAGGAAAGGAGGGAAGAAAAATGCCGAGGACGGAGAGATACCGTGCGCTTCGCTTTATTATTTTATTTTGTGACCGTCGTATACTTTTTGGTAATAATTTTTGTATTCTCCGGTTAAAATCCTCTCAAGCCAGTCGGTATTATCGAGATACCATTTTATAGTCATTTGAATTCCGTCTGCAAACCTTGTTTCGGGAGACCAACCGAGTTCACGGTTTATTTTTGTCGGATCTATGGCGTAGCGGCGATCATGACCTTTGCGGTCGGCTACATGTGTTATCAGCGACTCCGGCTTACCCATTGCTTTGCAGATAGTTTTGACTATATCTATATTTTTCATTTCGTTGTGACCGCCGACATTGTATATTTCTCCGACGGTTCCTTTGTGTATTATTAAATCGATAGCAATGCAGTGATCCCTGACATAAAGCCAGTCTCGGACATTAATACCCTCGCCGTAAACGGGTAAAGGCTTATTTTGCCGGGCGTTGGCTATCATCAAGGGAATGAGCTTTTCGGGAAACTGATATGGACCATAGTTATTCGAGCAGCGTGAGATGGTCACCGGAAGTCCGAAGGTCCTGTGGTATGCCAAAACAAGCAGGTCTGCGCTCGCCTTGGATGCCGAATAGGGGCTGGAGGCGTGTAGAGGCGTGTCCTCGGTAAAGAAAAGGTCCGGGCGGTCAAGCGGAAGATCCCCGTAGACCTCGTCGGTCGATACCTGATGATAGCGTTTAACGCCGTACTTTCGGCAAGCGTCCATCATAACGGCAGTTCCCATAATATTGGCGTTAAGGAATACTCCCGGGTCTTCAATTGAGCGGTCAACGTGGCTCTCCGCCGCAAAGTTAACGACAATGTCAGGCTGCTCCTCCTCAAATATTTTATATACCGCCGCTCTGTCAGTGATATCCGTTTTATAAAAACGGAAATTTTTATTTTCCAAAACGGCAGTAAGAGTCTCAAGATTTCCGGCGTATGTGAGGCAGTCGAGGCAGATTAATCTGTAATCCGGGTGCTTTTCCGTCATATAGTAGATAAAATTAGCGCCGATAAAGCCTGCACCGCCTGTTACTATTATTTTCATTGTTTTAGTCCTTTCCTTTTCTAAATTAAATTAAAGAAATATATAGAGCCCTGTATAAATTGCACCGAAAAGATAATAAACGTCAAAACTTCGGGTATTCCGATATTTTTTATGGAAAATTTCTTTGAAAATACGTTTGAAAGCAGCTCGGAGGTGACGAATACATACATAATTGAAAGTGAAGTACAATATCCCCAGCTGAAATTACCGTAATATTTTCTGTATCCTGTTTCCATAATGAATCCGAATTCGAGAATCCCGACCAGCCAGCACAGTAAAATGATACCTATATCAAGCTTGTGACTTATGTGAATGTTTTTTAGGATGATATAAAGCAGACAAAAGCCTGCCGCCAACATTATCGATACAGGTATAAACGGAGAGTGGGCGCTCCAAACCTCAAAAAATCCAAAGGCTATACCGCCGCTGTCTTCGGATGCCGGAAGAAAGAACTCACCAAGCATAACTCTGACCATATTGAGCAGCGACGGAAGAAATACGACTACAAGCTTTAAACAAAAGCTGAAATCCTTAAATTTATAACGTATAAGACGCACCAAGAGGAAAATGAATATAGCGGGAATAAAAACCTGCAGAAAAGCAGGCTTTGCCATTGTGCTGAGAAACGAAAACAGCGAAAGCCTCAGGAAGTCTTTGAGCAGCTTTGGATTCTTCGAATAAAGCTGCTTTTTCAGTATCCGCAGAAACAAAAATGTACAAATAAGGGCGAAAGGCTGCACCGCAAGGTTAGTCGGGTTATGCAGCATAAACGGAGAGCCCTGACCGATTATATGTTGTGGATTGAACTGCTTAATATACAGCGGTTGCATAAACATCAGCAGAGCGGCGGTTATATCGCATACGAAGTCATATTTCGGCTCATCTACGTAATGCATCAGAATTTTTCTGGTAAAACAGAAGGTAAGCGAACAGAAAAAAGCGGTCGATAACGCGCACGCGCAGTTTGGCGGAAGATAGAAAACCTTTACAAACAGATTTGTGACTATATGCCATAGGGGATGCGAAAGCTTATGAAGACTTTTTCCAAGCTCTGACCAGTCAAACGCGAGCGCGAATTCCGTATGCGGCTGATAGTCGTCAACAGGACCGTCGTATGCCAAAAAGAAGTACAAAACGGTAACCGTGGCGCCAAGTATAAGCGCAATCAGGTCAATCCTGCCGTTTTTTTAAATATATTGAAAAAGTCGATAATTTTTTTCCCGAGAGATGTAAATATAAGAAAGGCGGATAGGGTGACGGATAGTGCTGTAAGAATGGAGAATATAATATAAAAATCCGGCGGTCTTGACGCGAAGCTGAAATAAACCACCGTGTTGGTTGATAAAAGCGAAGCAAATATATAAGAGAAGATAAAGGAAAATGGAAGCAGCAGCGCTCCGCCGAGTATCTTTTTTTTCATAATAATCACCCATACTGCCTTCAGGCAGCTAAACCGTTTTTATCGGTCCTAAACACGAAAATTTTTATATCTATTAAAAACCGATTAAAGCGTTTTTTAGCCGCCAAAAGCGTTAAGAAAAGTTTTTGGGAAGCTTCAGAAACACTTTTTTCAAAAAGGGTTTCTGATTAATTATTATAGCCGCCATTGGCGGAATGGAGATTAGCGTGAAAATATATTACATCGCATCAGAATGCGGCTGGTTTCACGCATAAATTTTCTAAAAAGCCGGACGCTTTTTGTTTTGCTTTGCAAAACAAGAAAATTTTTCATGTCTATTAAAAATTTTTATTCCATCTCTACCAAAATATCATGGTTAAAATCCGCGGCCGCACGGTTCATTTCCTCAAGACTGCCGTACTCATAGAAAATGTAAGCGATGCGCTGACTGAGATAATTGGTTATTTCATGTCCGGGAGGGCAGGTCTCCACTTTCTTGTAAATATGCCCGGAAATACTCTCGGGAATATAATAACTTTTAACCACGCCGTTTCTCGGCGCCATAATACCATGATGACCGCAGAAATTTCTTTTTTTGGGTATTCTCTTAAGCGTACCGCAATCAAGACCAAGCTGCGCCATAAGCTGAGCTTTGTGCCAAGGGAAGTCGGTGTTATCCTCGACAAGCTGAAGAAACTGATTACCGAACGGTCTGCGCATCATTTCTATGATATTGAAGCTTTTGCCGTTTCTGATAAGCTGAAAAGCAAATATGCCGTCACTGAGATCAAGCTGTGAAGCCATTTTCTCGATTATACCGCAAAGCTCACCGCTTATCTCCTCAATATTTTCGGCGGGAAGCGTCTCTGTCTGAATGAGGTAAGGATTGATGGGTGAGTAAGAGTTGCAGCTCGTGAAAGAGGCTATCTTCTTTTTTATCAGAAAAGCGACGAAGGTCTGCTGAACGCCTGTCAGGAATGGCTCGATAACGATATGCTTACAGCGTGAGGCTTTAAACGCGTTATCTATAGCCGCGTATGCCTGCGTTTCGTTTTCCGCTTTCATTATACCCTTGCCGCCGGTAAGATCCGTAGCTTTAACTATTATGGGATATTCAGCGGTAATAACATAACTCTTCGCCTTATTGATATCGCTGAACGCGACGGAAACAGGGGAGGGGATATCGTTTTTGTAAAGATATTCCTTGAAAAGATCCTTTAAATGGAGCGTTTTCGCGTTTTCGTAAGTATCGTGACCTTTCCACCCCATTTTTTCCGCTACATATGCGGCGGTGAGAACCCCGAAATCGTTTGCGCAGCTTATAATATGATCTATTTTGTTATCCTTAACGAGCTTAAGAACAGCGTCTTTATCGGAATAGTCCGCGGGAATATATTCGTCCGAGTATTTATGACCGATAAGGTCCGGCATATTTCCCGTAGTTATAACGTAATATCCCATTCTTTTGGCTTCCTCGATCAGCGGTATTTCGCAGAAGCTTCCGTTTAAGATCAAAACCTTTTCTTTCATCAGAGCTGTTCCTCGTCCTCTTCCTCCGGTAAATTGACAGTTTCTTTTATGGCAAACTGCGGCGCGTTGTTGATACTGATATAAATACGGCCGATATATTCTCCGATCAGACCGAGAAAAAGCATGATGATACCCGACAGTACAAGAATCGCTGTCATGATAGAGCTGTATCCGACAGGGACATTGGGATTGATAATTTTGTTAATGACGGTAATGATGCCATAAATAAATCCCGCGGCAGAGCAGAGACAGCCGAGTAAGGAAGCAATGCGCAGAGGTTTTTCGGAAAAGGCGGTGAAGCCGTTGAGCCATAGTGAAAACAGCTTTCTGAAGCTATATCCTGAGGAGCCGTATTCACGCTGTCGATGCTCAATTTCAACGTTAGCCATATTTCTCGTTATGCGGAGGATAAGTCCGTGAACGAAGGGGTAGGCGTTTTTATATTTAACTATTTCGTCAACTATATAACGCTTGAAAACGTAATAGCTGTTGAGATCAATGTCTTTGGGTTTGCCGATCAGGTGAGTTGACATCCAGAAGCTGACCTTCGTTCCAAGCCTCCTGAGAATCGAGCGCTTTTTTTCCGTGTACTTTGCCGAAACGAGATCATATCCCTCTTCAAGTTTATCTATAAGCTTGAACATTTCAGAGGGCGGATTCTGTCCGTCGTCGTCAAGACAGACGACGATATCTCCTTTTACATAGTTAAATCCCGCCATAAGCGCGGAATGCTGACCGAAGTTTCTCGATAAACTGATCACCTTGATACGCTTGTTTTCCTGAGCGCACCGCTTAAGCACATCAAGCGTATTGTCCGGTGAAAAGTCGTTTACGCAAATGATCTCATAGTCAAATCTGCCGTCGTCGGTTACTGTCTTAACTATCTCGCTTATGACATTCCCAACGGAGTTTTCCGAGCGATAGCAAGGAATAACGAAGGATAACTTTTTCATTTTATTAAGTCCTTTCAAGGTCGCTTTTAGAATAATAGAGCTTTAACTCAGTTATCATTTCCTCGATACCTACGGCGCTTTCATAGCCTGTATCCCTTTTGAGCTTATCGAGAGATACCTCCCAGTTGTAGTCGTCCGCGGGATCCGGCTGACCCGAATATACTATCCTTGAGGAGGAGCCGGTAAGCTCTACGCAAAGCTCCGCCAATCTTTTGTTAGATATGAGATTATGGCTTGCGAGGTTATAGACACCCTGAGCGTTAGGTGATATGACGGCTTTATATATAGCCTGCGCAATATCGGTAACGTGAACGTAGGTCTGACGCCTTGTTCCTTTGCCCAGAAGAACGATATCTTCGCCTGCCAGAGCTTTTTGGACAAAAACGGGAAGTATGGTTTTAGGATTCATTCTTGGTCCGACTGGAGCGGTTATTCTGTAGCTGACGGTGCGTACGCCGTAAGTGTAGAACGCATAATTTGCCAGAAGCTCCTGCATTACTTTGGTGCAATGATAAACCGTCGGAGGCTTAAGCGGATGGCTCTCCGTAATGGGAAGCTCTGACGGACTGCCTATTACGGGAAGACTTGAAAGCTGTACGAAAACGCCTATATTTTTATCTCTGCAGAGCTCAAGCAATCTTTGAGCTCCGACGCAGTTATTTTTGATTACTTCAATGGTATGCGGTTCTTTCCGCATATCCGCCGCAAGATGAACTATGGCGTCTAATTTGCCGACGGAGATTTTTTCAAATATATGTCCGGTGTCCTCGGTGTACAGATCACAGAAAACATATTCGTCCGTATCCGATGTGGAATTTGCCGTTCTGTCAAGTCCGATAACAAAGCATCCCTTGTTTTTCAGCCATTTTACAACATGACTTCCGATAAAGCCGTTAGATCCTGTTACTAATATATTCATGTTTATGACCGTTCCTTCCTTACGCTAAATCAGCGTTTCGTGCGGTTAAATCGGTGCCATGCTTTTGGCGCCGAAGTCACAATAAAGCCGGCGTGAAGCCACGCTTTGAAAATTTATTTTCAAACTTTACCTCATGCCGTTTTTGAGTGGTTTCCCTATTTTTGTTATGAAAGATGTATACATAAAAAAATTTAAAATGTATAATTATTTTATTCATTATACTATATTCTTACAGTAATGTCAAGTATTTATTAACCCGTTAATCCTTTAAAAAATATAAAAGCTTGTCAGATAAGCGCTTTGTGATAGAAAAGAATATGCCAAACGGAAGGTAAAAAAGCCCCGGTATGGTAAATAAAGCATCATACCGGGGGCTTTGATCTATGAAATAATAGGAGAATAGCGTGAAAGATCAGTCTGATCGCATCAAAATGCAGATAGTTTCACGCTCAAATTTTCTTGCGAAAATTTTTCATGTCTATTTTGTGCTGCCTTGGGCAGCATGGGGGATTATTATGATAAGTTGCCGTAAGCATCACAGGTTACACTGATATCAATATTATATGTTTTTAAGGTAATAAATAAAACTTTCTTTTTGAAAGTGCCTAACCCGTGAGCGACATTATTTTCAGCGTATGCGTTTCCGTCAGAAAAATGCCAGTAACCGTCATTTATAGTTTGAGTATAGGTAGCGTTTGTACAGGTAGCGGATACACCTTCCACTACGGTAAAAGTTCCGGTCAATTTGTACTGCCACAAAAGCTCATCATCGTCTGAACGATTTTAAACAGTTTTGGTACCGCTTCTTGTAAAGGTTGTCGATGACGGATTATCTTCAGCATATTCGTAGATGCGATTCTTGAATACGGAATAAAAGTTTGTTTTGGTACAGGACGAAGAAGGAAGTACGCGTTTGATTTCTTTTAAATACATTTTAATATTTTTCTTTAATGACTTATTCATAAATATCATTCTCCCACTTCATGATCTTTCTTACTCCTATTGCGGTTTTAATGTATTCTTTACAAAGCAAATCGAGGTATTCTTTTCCTGCCTGTTCCAAATGATAATATACACGAAGTCTTTTTTTACATACTATCTGGTATAATTAAATCACCCCCCAGCAAGTGATTCAATTACACAAAATCCTTTCATAAAATTAAAGAATGTGATATAATAGAATTGCTTTTACCGCATCGGAGGATAGGGCAACGCTGGGGAGC
>CALYAD010000056.1 GCA_944393415.1 uncultured Clostridia bacterium
AAAATGCAGATAGTTTCACGCCCAAATTTTCTAAAAAGCTAAACGCTTTTTGCTTCGCAAAGCGAAGCCCGAAAATTTTTCATGCCTATTTTGTGCTGCCTTGGGCAGCATGGGGGATTATTATGAAAAAAGCGATTTATCATTTATGGGTAGAACCGGAACGGATATGGAAAATGCAAATCTGATATGTTTTCTTGCAGGGGATGAGGCAAGCTATATATCGGGACAGAACATCCAGATAGACGGATGCAGGAGAAAGCAGTAAAAAGGTTAAACATTATATTTTTTTCTCATTTCCGTAGGAGCCATATTAAAATACTTTTTGAATTTCTTCCTGAAATATGAGGTCGAACTGAACTGCAGCAAATTACTGATATATTCTATCGGTCTGTCGGTGGTTATCAGAATATCCTTCGCCTTTTCAAGCAGGAGGTTATTTCTCAGCTGATTGAGCGTCATATCGGATGATTTATGAAATGCCGAATACAGGGCTGCCTCGCTTATGGTACAGTTTTTTGCGAGCTCGGAGACTTTTGCATACGGATGCTGTATTAAATAATTTTTGGTGTTTTCCACAATTTCCTTTGTACGGCATAACGTGTTATGAGACATTAAGGGCAGCAGAACTCCCGCAAGCGTATAAAACACACCGATATCGTTAGCAGATATACGGGTTTTGTCCGAAAGCAAATGAAAAAGTTCAGCCGCTTTATCATTAAAAGGTATCATCTGAACGGGATAGTCAAGGTTATCAAAGTTAGGAAGGCATGGGAAACCCAAAGAAATGAATTGAATTTCGGGATTGCCGTACCAATACGACTGATAGCTGCATTTGTCGGGAATATAGAAAATATCACCTTCATTTATATTGACAGTTTCGGAGTCGGTGGCTATTTTACAGTTTCCGCAAAGCATATACGCAAAATAGTGACTTGGCGCACCCGCGCGGTTATCTGTGTAATGAAATTTATCAAATTTTATTTTGCGAAACCAAAAAACTTTAGAGAACATTATATCATTCATTGAGAAAACCCTCATAAATAATGCTAAAATAATTATGGAAAATTACCTCATTTTTTATAGAATATCATATTTTAACCAAAAAGTCAATATGGTATAATTGCTAATATAAAAATGAGGAGGTTTGAATATGAGGTGTAAGCAGATTGTATTTACGGAAAAATACAAAGCCGAGCTTATAATTGCGGACGTAAACGAGCCTGCGCCGAATGAGGTTATGGTCAAAACGATGTTTTCAACCATAAGCTGCGGAACAGAGCGGGCGAACATAACAGGGGATCCGAATGTCAATGCAGACGGAGCGTCGGAGGTGGTATTCCCGAGAACATCCGGTTACAGCAGCTCAGGTATAGTTATTAAAAAGGGAGCTGATGTAAAAGGCGTTGACATAGGCGACAGGGTGGTTGTTTATTGGGGCAAGCACAAAAGCTATAACGTAGTTCCCGAAGAACAGGTTGTAAAAATAGAAAATGAAGCAATCAGCCTGGAAACGGGCGCTATGTGCTTTATCTCAGCGTTTCCCATGGCGGCGATAAGAAAAACAAGACTGGAAATAGGCGAAAGCGCGATTGTTATGGGGCTTGGTATTCTGGGAATGATCGCTGTTAAGCTGCTGCGCGCTGCCGGTACGGTTCCGATCATTGCAGCGGATCCCAATCCGAAAAGACGTGAGATTGCATTAAAAAACGGCGCGGACTACGCATTTGACCCACTTTGCGAAGGCTTTTCCGAGGAAGTGAAAAAAGTAACGGGCGGCGGAGTAAATGTCGCCATTGAGGTAACCGGTGTCGGTGCGGGCTTAAACGAAGCACTTGACTGTATGGCAAAATTCGGACGTGTTGCACTTCTCGGATGTACGAGAAATTCCGATTTCACGGTCGACTACTATAAAAAAATTCATGCTCCGGGTATAACGATAATCGGAGCGCATACCATAGCGAGACCGAATGTGGAATCACATCCGGGCTGGTTTACCCACAGAGACGATATAAAGGCGGCACTGAAGCTTTGCGGAGGCGGCAGGCTGTGTCTTGAAAATCTTATAGAGGAAACACATTCGCCTGAGGAATGTCCGGAGGTTTATAACAGGTTAGTATTTGATAATGAGGATTTCCCTGTAGTGGTTCAGTTTGATTGGAGGAGCATGGCGTAAAGTTTAATTTAATAACGCAAGCGTATAGCGAGCTCCTTTTCATTATTTTATGGTAAGCAAAACACGAATTTTTTCATTTCTGTTTGAGTCGCCTACGGCGGCATGGGGGATTACAATGAAAAAGATTAAGATAGCGCAGATAGGCGCGGGACATGACCATGCAACAGCGGCAATCACTACATTAAAGCTTCAAAATGATATTTATGAGCTTGTCGGATATGCGGTTGTTGAGGGAGATGAGGCTGTTTACGAAAAAAATCGATCGATATATGATAACGTCAAAATAATGACCGTTGATGCAATCCTGAATTATCCGAGGCTGGATGCGGTATGTATCGAAACAGAGGACAGACGGCTTACTGAATATGCAATAAAGGCAGCGGAAAAAGGTTTGCATATACATATGGATAAGCCGGGCAGTGAGTCTGATGAGAATTTTGACAGGCTTATAGATATAGTAAAGGAAAAGAGGTTAGTATTTCATACCGGATATATGTACCGATATAATCCGGCGGTAATCAAGCTGAAAGAGGATATAAAGTCGGGAAGGCTCGGCGAAATTTATTCTGTCGAGGCGCAGATGAATTGTAATCATCCTCCCGAAAAGCGACGCTGGCTGGGGAATTATCCAGGAGGTATGCTTTATTATCTCGGCTGTCATTTGATAGATTTGGTATACGGAATCTGCGGAGCTCCGAAAGATGTGATGCCTCTCAGTATGTCTGTCGGTACTGACGGGGTAGAAGCCGATGACTTCGGTATGGCGGTATTTAAGTACAGAAACGGGATTTCCTTTGTGAAAAGCACGGCGGTGGAGATCGGCGGATTCGAACGCAGGCAGCTTGTCGTCTGCGGCACGAAGGGAACGGTGGAATTAAAGCCGTTTGAATGGCTTGTCGGCGAATCCTCCGGCGTGTTCGTACCTCAGACGACCGGTGTTAGAGAGGCTTTTGATGAAAGGTGGCACGTAAAAGGAGAATATCACAACGCACCGGTACACGGAAGGTATGACGCAATGTTCCGCGCGTTTGCGGATTATGTGAACGGAGTAAGAAAAAATCCGTATGACTATGAATATGAAAGAGAACTGCATAAGATTATATTGAAGGCTTGCGGGAGGTAAGAGCGGCTTATGGATAAAGGCACTGATCGAGATGTACCTTGCGGGTGTTTCGGTGCGTCGCGTAGAAGACATATCGGAAGCCTTGTGGGGAAGTCGTGTATCGGCATCCACTATCAGCGATCTGAATCAGAAAGCGTATGTACA
>CALYAD010000057.1 GCA_944393415.1 uncultured Clostridia bacterium
AGGATGTATGCAGAAAAAATGCATCTGAAAATATTTAATGTAAATTAAAGGAGGAACTAAACAATGAAGAAAATACTTTATTCGATGGAATACAACGGAGGGGAGTTTGACATTCTGCTTAAGGAAGTTCTATCAAAAATTCCGAGAGACATCAGCTTGTTGTCTGAGAAAGCTCAGAGCGGTTTGATAGATTATGTTTTCGAAAAAGCGGAAGAAGAAAACGAGCCGCTCGACGAGAATCTCAGTCAAGAGGCCTGTGACTTCGTGGAGAAATGCGTTAACATATCCAAGGATAACTACCTGAATCTCACAGTGACCCAGACATTGAGAGAGCTGATAGCGGAGTTCACCCCATACTACGCCGAATATGAATATTTCGGCGAGATTTATCGTTTAGCCGATAAAATAATTATGACACCGGTAAATGATATGCTGTTTTCTATTAAGTTTACTTTAATACTGCGTAAATAAACGAAACAAAAAAAGGTGGAACTTTTTTAAAGTTTCACCTTTTTTATCAGGAACTCTTTTAAATAATTCAGGGAACTTTTTGAAAAAAAGTTCCCTGAGACCCTCAAAAACTTTTCTGAAGGGGATAAGTAATTGGATTAGAGCAGGCGACTTTGTCACATCGCCGTCTCCGACTTCTCCGGACTTCAGCGGAGCGCCGGGAGGTGCGCCGCGTTACTCAGAATTTTCAAAAAGCCGGAGGCGGAGATGAAACATCATGCCTGCTGAAATCAGAGAAACACCTTTTTAGAGAAATTTTTGGGAGGTTTCAGGAACCCTTTTTATAAAAAGGGTTCCTGAGAAAAAAGCTCGTTTTATTTAATAATAACGGTGTATGTCTGACCTACATTCCCGGAAATGCTCGCGTTTATCGTTACCGTGCCGTTTTCAACAGAGGCGTTAACATTGCTGTCAGCGCTGACGACACTGCCAGCTCCGGGTAGCTCAAGTGTCAGCGTAAGCTCCGTAAGCTCATGAGACGGATCACTGAAGGTTATTGTTGTCTGACCGTTCTCAACGCTTACCATGACCGCGCACGCCGCGCTTGCCGTAACCCCGTTCGCGCCGGAGGCGCCGTAGAAAGCGTAGCCGGTGACGTTCAGCTTATTCTCTCTCACAACGTGTACAGTATCGTTTAACGTAAGTATCTCAACGTCGGGAGACTGGCTGTACGACTCGGTTTCGGCGGACGTCGCTTCAGGCAGATAGATGTAGGCGTACGTAGCGTTTTGAGGTCTGACGCCATGGTCGGTCCATATTTCGAGGAAGGAGGTGGTTCGCTTGTAAGTGACGTCCGTGTCTTCGAGGAACACATATCCTCCCATATTTGTAAAGTGCATGGTTTTTACCGTGTCATCGTACTCGGTGCCGTTTAAAGGTGAAACGGCGCTGCCGTTTACCGTAAGCACGTCGCTGTCACGCCAGAGACGGTTTTCGATTATCGTCCTGATCATATTTCCGGAGGACTCGCTGATACCTGAGCCGACTGCCACTATTTCATTATCAAACAGGAAATATGATTTTCTCGCGGTAATGTTTGAATTATAATAATTGTTCTGGGCGTATCCGAGCTCAAACACCGCAAGACCGTATTTTCCGGCTTCAACACCGCCGACAAACGGAGAGGAGCCCGTGAGACCTCCTGAAATGTTTTCCACGGTCCTTGTGGCCGTGCTTACCGTGGTGCCGGGCAGCTTATACGGATCTACATAATTGAAAAAGCTGTAATTGTAATCATAGCCGTCGGTATAGATGTATATCATGCCGTCGCCCTGATACCAGCCGTCCATATTCTCGTTATTGATAGCCTCGTATTTAAATATTCTTGTCGAGCTGAGCGATAGGCACACTCCATACTCCGGACCGTGCTGCACTACCCTGTCCATATTTCCGAATACCTTGACGAGCTCGTAGCCCTCTCTGGGGCTCACATCGGAATTGCCGTAAAGTCCAACAGCGTAATCTATCAGCATCAGGGGTACGTCGTTTGCGTAGTTATATTCGGTCGCAAGCATATAATAGCGGATAAGGGATTCAAGCCTGCCCTTAATTTCGGCGGGGGCGTATGTGGTCATTTCTATCATGCTTGATACCGCGGAACGCTGCGCGGAGCTTTCACTTGTGTTTCTGTCGACCTCGCGTCCGCGGGTGGAAGCAAAGAAATTGCCGTCGTATATGACAGTCTCATAGCTGTTGAAAAGCCAATCGTACTGGTTTTTGACGTTTTCCTCTATGAAATCAAAGCGGCTTCCGCGCATTATCAGCATCAGCTTTGTAACCTCGTCAAGCATCGAAAGGCCGTAGCCTCCCGTATAGGAGAAGTTTCCGTGCTGAACGAATGATCCGTCGGTATAGAAGCCGTCGGATGAGTTTACGTAGTCGAACACATCGTTAAGCTTAAGCTTGGATATCAGGATCCTTTCGGCGTCGTTCTGTAAAAACGCCGAGGCAAAGCAGCAGTACGCTATCCATATCTTATTGCAGGCGGTCAACGACGGATAGTAATCAAGGTAATCGAACGCCTCCAAATACTGTTTTACAGCGGTTGTGCCAAGCTCGGTCTCAAGCACCATCAGAATTTCCACAAGTATCAGCGGAACTCCTATGTCCCACCACCACCAGTTACCGTATGTACCGTCTTCAATGACATTCTGACCGTAAAAGTTCTCATAGCCGTGATCGAGAGCGTCCTTTATATCCTCAAGCAGCTCGCTGTTGTGATAGTATTCGCTTCCGACGGTCGCGTACCCGAACGCAAGATCCCTTACATACTCGTAATAGGTACCGATTTTTACCTCTTCCCCGGCGGTACCGTGAGTCACGGTTATTCCCCACGGGTTTCTTCCGGAGCTTTTGTAGGCGTCCCATCTTGTTTTGCAGTTGCTTGAGATCCTGTTTACCTTAGCGGTGTACTCCGCACTGCGGCTCACACCGGTTTCCGGACTTCCGACAAGATACTCTCTCCACTGATTTTTTACCTTATCGTATATAGCCGGATCGTCGAGCGGGACCTCGGAAATGATTTCGTATTCCGTGGTGACCAGATACATATTGCCGAGATACAGGATGTTTTCAGCGCTTGACGTAAGTCCCCAGCCGGATACATCAACGCTGATTGTCTCCATATCGCTGTAATTCGGACTGTAATTGCCGCTGAGCGTCTCAAGCTCGATATCGAAGGTTTTCCATCCGGTCCAGTCCACAGTAAACGGAAAACGGTAATACGGAGCCATGCTTGTGCTGCCGTTGCTTGGATTACTGAATCTAAGCTGCATTGTGGTGTTGGTGGCTTTTACCGAATATATGGATACTCTGAGAGTATTGTATTCCGTCCATTCGGTAATAAGCGGGGCTTTGATCGTGATCGCCTGGTTACCGTTTACCTGAAGGGAATACGCCTCATCCTCAAAAACGAAATCGCTTCTCAATCTGCTTCTGAGCTCAGGGTTGGCTATTATAAAGCTTTGAGCGCTGAAATCGATCAGCAAGTCAGCGACGGTTTCCTTTTCCTGAAGCTTTATGTAGTAATTTTCGTCCATAATCTCATCCTCGTCAGGTTCTTTCTTTTTGCACGCTGCCAGCAGCGGCATGAGCATTGTAAGCGCCAGAACTATCGATGTTATCCTGATCAGCTTATTTTTCATATTAATTCCTTTCTGTAATTTCGAAAATATAGTTATATAATATCAAATTTTTAATCTATTGTCAATAAAATATTGTTTTTTAATCCCGCAGAGGAATTTTTTTGGCGATATCAACAAAATAAAAAAAATTTTTTGTGCTAATCAACAATGGTTATATGCCGACAGAAGAAAAAATGTACGGTTTACGGTACATTTAATGCGGTAAGTTATATATGGGACAAGGCAGGAATATACTTGTACGGGGATCGGAAAAGCATCGGTCCGTAACCTTACCCAAAAATATCGCATATAGTGATTAAAGATGTGATATAAGTAACGAGATCAGGACGGGAGAAACACGATATGAAAAAACAGGCTGGCACGGTTTGCACGGAATCACGTATACTTAAAAGATTTTTAGGTATATCCCTTTTTATATGCGCGGCTGTATTCGGACAGATATTTATGATGCTGCCGGTCTATATTGCTTTACCCTCGGCAGCGCTGTATCTGTTTTTGCAGTACAGGCTTTGGTTTAAATGATCAACGGTGGCTTTTAAAAAAAATAAATCTTTTAAATTTGATAAAACCTATTGACAAAGCTCTGAATTTATGGTATAATAGCGTACGCTGATACGCGAGAGTGGCGGAACTGGCAGACGCGCACGTTTGAGGGGCGTGTGGTTCACACCGTACGGGTTCAAGTCCCGTCTCTCGCACCATAATTTGCTTCAAAGCATGTTGCGGGCAAAATTATCCTTGAAAAACGATATGTTTTTCAAGGATTTTTGCTATTCTGCGGATAAAATCGATACTTTTCAAATCCGCATTTTCAATTAACTTTTAAACTGTATTTTTACGTAATAAAAAAATTCGGCAACCAGCGGTTGTCAAAAAAACAAGTGTGGGTTGGTTGTTGTCCTGCTCTGTATGTGGTATAATTTGATTACAAATTTCCGATGGTGGGGTAAAAGGAATGGCATTAAAAGATTCGATCTATAAATTACGCACTGAAGAAAAACTTTCGCAGGCAAAATTTGCCGAAATATTGGAGGTATCTTCACAAGCGGTACAAAAGTGGGAAAGCGGTACATCCGTGCCCGAAATTGATAAGCTTGTCAGAATAGCGCAGCATTTCGGTATCACTATTGACGCGCTTGTTCTCGACCGAGATATACGCGCGCAGGAAGAACTGCCGTACAGCCGCAAAATCCGTCCGCAATATAAAAATGTACCGGAATACGAGTCCTATGCCGCCGCGTTGCCGATAGAATACCGGCAATGCCTTGACGAGGGGCTTGATATTGACTCCTACGGGGAATTGTTCGCGTCTGTATCGAAAATGCCGGCAGGAGAAGCAAAAGAACGGATCGCGGATGTTTTATTTAACATCGTTCTTAACGCAAAAACCCGACGTGATTACGCCTATATAGAGCCGTCCGAATATTCGGAGATCATTAAGCTGCGCAGAGAATATGAATTTCCAAAAAAAGAACCGAATAAAGAGGAACTGAAAGAAAAAATCCTGGGCGCATGGACAGGGCGAGCTTGCGGATGTCTGCTCGGAAAGCCTGTCGAGGGCGCGGGTACAGACGAGCTGGTTCCCTTTTTAAAGCGCACCGGAAATTACCCGATGAGCAGATATATCCTCAATTCCGATCTGACAAAAGAATTGGTTACCGATTATAAATTCGGATTCGGCGGGCGTTGCTATGCCGACACGGTAGACGGAATGCCCGTTGATGACGATACGAATTATACGGTCCTCGCCCAGGAACTCATAGAACGGTTCGGCAAGAATTTTACGCCTCAGGACGTGGCATGGCTTTGGTTGGAAAGTCAGCCGAAGAGCGCCTATTTTACCGCGGAACACGTCGCTTTTTGTAACTTTATCAGGGGGTACACGCCTCCTTCGTCGGCGATGTACAAAAATCCTTATCGTGAATGGATAGGCGCACAGATACGCGGCGACTATTTTGGTTATATCAATCCGGGCGATCCGTTTGCCGCGGCGGAAATGGCGTTCCGCGACGCCTGCATATCGCACACTAAGAACGGTATCTACGGCGAAATGTTTGCTTCGGCAATTATCGCGTGCGCAGCCGTAACGGACAGCATAGAGGATATTATTTGTGGCGGTCTTGCGCAAATACCGGCAACCTCACGTCTTTATGAAGCCGTGAACAGAATTATTGAGCAAAAGAACACAGGCGTTTCCTGTCAGGAGTGCTTTGCGCAAATTCATGCCGAATATGACGAACACGATCAGCACGGTTGGTGTCATACGATATCCAATGCAATGATCGTGGCGGCGGCGCTTTTGTATGGGGAAGGAGATTTTGGGAAGTCCATCTGCCTTGCCGTGCAGACCGGTTTCGATACCGATTGCAACGGCGCAACGGTGGGCTCGGTTCTCGGTATGCGCAACGGTATCAGAGATATCGGCGAGGAATGGACGGCTCCTCTGAATGGAAAACTGCACACTTCTGTTTTCGGGTTGGAAACGGTATTGCTCAAAGATCGCGCGGAGCTGACGCTGCGGCATATCGGGACGTGTCATTGAACTTAATATTTTTCCTATCCTCGTCATCAAAAAATCTTTTACTGATCAGGAGACGCAGCGCCTGAATTTTTTTGACAAGCAAAATACGACAAAAAAACAACCGATGAAAACGGTTTTCAGCCGCATGATGGCGGCATGATGGCGATCAAACGCGCTTTCAAGCCGGACTTCTTGTGATTTCGTCGCCATAGGCACGACGCCGATTTGCCATGGGCAAACCGCACATAACGCTGATTTGGCGTAAGAAAGGAATGGTCATAATTATGATAATATTTTTTACAGTCATCGTGGTAATGAGCCTTATCGCTTTTATTTTATACGGTGTCGATAAATCGCGCGCTAAAAAAGGTAAATGGAGAATAAGGGAATCCGTTCTTCTCGGTGTGGGTTTTTTGGGAGGAGCTGTCGGGGCCCTTTTGGCAATGAAGCTTTTCAGGCACAAAACCAAGCATTGGTATTTCACGGCGGTGAATGTGCTCGGACTTATCGTACAGGCGGCTTTATTTGTATTTTTGTTCGTTTTATGAGTTTTATGAAATTCAGAATATTATGAAAGGATGCTTGATTGTCATGCAGGAAAATATTGTGTTTCATGACCCCCGCAGAGCCCCTTTTGAGATTTTCGGGCTTTATAACCCCGGTTCCGACGACGGAGTTTATCGTCGGCTTCCGGACGAGGTGGCGAAAAGCGTCAGCTCCGGAGTGGCGTCTCTTTATCTTAACACTGCCGGAGGCAGAATACGCTTTGCTACGGATTCAGAGACGATTATAATACGCGCAAAAACCGCTGAGCGCGTCCCCATGCATCACTGCACACCCTTAATGGAGGGCGGCTTTGATATTTATCTGGACGGCGAAGGAGCGTCGCGTTTTCTCGGAAGCTTTAAATTTGATACAAGAAGCTCTGTGGATTATGAAGCGTCGCTCAGGCTTGGAGCGGGAATGAAGCAGCTGACCCTGAATATGCCGCTATACGGCTCTGTTACCGGACTTTCGATAGGATTGAGCGAAGGCGCCGTTTTGACTGCTCACGCTCCGTACCGTCATCCCGTACCCATAGTTTTCTATGGCTCCTCAATTACTCAGGGAGCCTGCGCTTCACGTCCGGGACTATGCTATCAGGCATACATATCAAGGCGCTTCGACTGCGACTATATAAATCTCGGATTTTCCGGAAACGCCAGGGGAGAGGAAAGCATCGCGCGTTATATGGCGGAGCTTAAGATGAGCGCTTTTGTTTCTGATTACGATCATAACGCCCCGGATACCCGGCATTTGAAAGATACGCACAACCGTCTTTACCGCATAATCAGAGACTCACATCCGGACATACCGTATTTTATGATATCGCGTCCTGATTTCAATTTCGATTCGCGCGAGGACATCGAGCGCCGGGCAATTATTATGGAAAGCTATCTTGACGCGTACAGAAGCGGCGATAATAACGTCTGGTTTATTGACGGCTCAGCATTCTTTTCATTTGACGCGAGAGGCGAGTGTACAATTGACGGCTGCCATCCCACCGACCTCGGGTTTTACCGTATGGCGGAGGTTATAGGCGACGCTATCTCGAATGTACTTTTTTCTCAGGACCCCTTTTTATAAAAAGGGTTCCTGAAACCTCCCAAAAACTTCTCCGGAAGGAATGAGTAATTGGATTTGATTTAAATTATTCGTGAGATAAAAACTCAAAAATTTTCAAGAACTTTTTTTGTTCCTCTATATCGATTGAGTTGATTTTTTTGTTTAAATTATCAATTTTCACAGAGTATTCTGTATCAAGTACATCCTTTAACAAATCATTAGCTGAGACCCCGAGGGTGTTAGCTAAAAGTATAAATGTTTTCAGTTTGGGTATTTTGATTCCTCTTTCTATATAACCTATGTATTTTGTACTCAATCCCGCTTTTTCCGCTAAATCTTCTTGACGCCAACCTTTTAGCTCACGGTATTCTTTTATTTTTTTACCAATGAGATACCCGTAATCCATAATTATTCTCCGATTTTCATTCTTTTTCTATATAATGTTATAACATAAAAAAGAATATTTTTTAAGATACACGGAGTAGCAATATTAACTCTCAGTTACATAAACGATCCTAAAGATTGTAAAAAATTTTCCTCCTTTATTAATTATGGTGGAATTTTTATTTAATCCTTTTTGCGTTGAGAACACCGGACTTTTGACTAAAGGTCCGGTGTTTTTATTGACTGTAAGAAAAAGTTTTTTGAAAGTTGTTAAATATTACTGAAACAAATAAGGGAACTTCCCAAAAGAAGCTCCCTTATTTTAGCTTTATTCTGTTTTTTCCCAGATAAGTCCCTTACCCTCCGAAGATACCTTAACCTTATCTCCACGCTTGAATTTACCTTCAAGCATGGAAGTGGCGAAGCTGTCCTCGACCATGTGGGTAATGGTACGGCGCAGAGGTCTTGCTCCATAAACCGGATCAGTACCTTCCTTTGCCAGATAATCCACCGCGCTGTCCTCAAAGGTAACGTCAACACCGATATCGGCAATACGCTTTTTAACGGAATCGGTCATATTGACTGCTATCTTTCTGATATCCTCGTCGGTCAGCTTGTCAAAAATTATTATCTCGTCAATACGGTTGATGAACTCGGGGCGGAACGCTTCCTTAAGCTGAGCCATGACGCGTTCACGCATTTCCTCACGGCTTCCTCCCGCGCTGTCGGAGGAGGATGTGAAGCCGAGGCTTCTTGAGTTAGAAGTAAGCTCCTTTGCTCCGAGGTTGGAGGTCATAATGATTATCGCGTTTTTAAAGTCAACGCGTCTGCCCTGGGAATCGGTGAGTATACCGTCGTCGAGGATCTGCAGAAGCAGATTGAAAACGTCGGGATGCGCTTTTTCGATCTCGTCGAAAAGCACGACGGAGTAGGGCTTATGGCGTATTTTCTCGGTCAGCTGACCGCCCTCCTCGTAGCCGACATATCCGGGAGGAGAACCGATCATTTTTGAAACGCTTGCCTTTTCCATATACTCGGACATATCGATACGTATCATCGCGTTCTCATCTCCGAACAGGACCTCGGCAAGGGCCTTTGAAAGCTCGGTTTTACCTACGCCTGTAGGTCCGAGGAATATGAAAGAACCTGCGGGACGGTTGGGATCCTTAAGTCCGATACGGCTGCGGCGAATTGCCTTTGCCACGGCGTCGACTGCCTCGTCCTGACCTATGACGCGCTTATGAAGCAGGTCGCTCAGATGCAGAAGTCTTTCGCCTTCCTCCTCAGCGAGCTTTTTAACGGGAATGCCGGTCCACTGGGTAACGATCTCGGCGATGTCGTTTGACGTGACCTCTCCGCTGTCCGGAGCTTTGGTCTTTTCCCATTCGGCTTTCTTTTCCTCGTATTCCTTGTTTACGGTGTTTTCGCGGTCACGAAGCTCCGCGGCTTTTTCGAAATTCTGTGCGACGATGGCGTCACGCTTCTCGTCGGCGATCTTCTTAAGATCGGACTCAAGCTTTTTAAGCTCTTCAGGCTTTGAGGTGGCTCCGATACGTTTTCTCGAGGCAGCCTCGTCTATAAGGTCTATGGCCTTGTCAGGCAGATACCTGTCGCCAATATAACGCCTTGACAGCTGTACCGCGGCCTCCACTGCGTCGTCGGATATCTTCAGCTTGTGATGCTCCTCATACTTCGGACGCAGACCGTAAAGTATCTTTACCGCGTCCTCGGGCGAAGGCTCTCCGACGTTAACAGACTGGAAACGTCTTTCGAGCGCGGCGTCCTTTTCTATATATTTACGGTATTCTGCGGCTGTCGTGGCTCCTATGACCTGCAGCTCGCCTCTGGAAAGGGCGGGCTTTATGATGTTTGCGGCGTCCATGCTGCCCTCGGCGGTCGCGCCGGCTCCCACGATGGTGTGGATCTCGTCTATAAACAGTATTACGGCGGAGTTGCGCATGACCTCGTTCATCACATTCTTAAGACGCTCTTCGAACTCACCTCTGTACTTGGTACCGGCAAGCATAGCGGAAACGTCAAGTGTGACTATAATCTTTCCCTGAAGACTTTCGGGAACGTTACCGTCGGCTATGCGCTTTGCAAGCCCTTCTACGACGGCTGTTTTTCCTACGCCGGGTTCGCCGATAAGGCAGGGATTGTTTTTGGTACGGCGCGAGAGTATCTGTATCAGCCGTTCCGTTTCGGTTTCCCGTCCTATGACCGGGTCAAGACGGTTTTCCTTTGCCAGGGCGGTCAGGTCTTTACCGTATTTACTCAGCGTCTCCATGCCGCGAAGCGAGGGAGAGGAAGTCCGCTTTGAGCCGCGGGCGGATTCTCCGGAGCCGTCCGGATCCTCGTCTCCGCCGTTTTCGTTCATCATATTTATCAGCTCGGTGCCAAGCTCCGTAATATTCACGTTCTCCTTTTTAAGCAGCCTTACCGCGACGCAATCGCTGAGCGTTATGATGGAGAAAAGAATATGCTCGGTGCCGATGCGGGGACTGCCGCGTTTGGTAGCTTCGTACGCGGAGTTCTGTATTATTTTCTGGGTACGCGGGGTAAGGTCGTTGCCGCTCAGAACCGATTCCGTGCCGTAGCTCAGGCTTTCCTTTACGCTTTCGAGCATTGTGTCGAAATCTATACTGAATCTTTCAAGTATTTTTGCGCCCGATGATTCCGGAACGCTGAGGATACCGAGAAGCAGATGCTCGCTTCCTACGCTTGTGTGTCCCAACTTTCCCGCGACCTCAATCGCGTGATTTAGGGCAGTTACCGCGTTTTCTGTAAATCTTTCTCTGTTAGCCATTGTGTCATACCGTCCTTTCAGCATTAAATGCGATTATTTAAAAATCGGATCATTCTGATTTATATTTAAACTATAATTAATATTAAAATTTGTAATTTATCTTAGTAATTAAATTCGACCGGAGCCAGGAATTGCCGCACCAGCTTGGCGCGCGCGACATCACGGGCGCCCTCCTCGTCAAGTCCCTCATGACTGAGAGAAATCGTCGCGGGCTGAACCGCTATCAGCATTTCACTCAGCTTTTCATCCGGCAGGGAGCTGAAAAGCCCTAAGGCATTGCCAAGCTTGAGATCGGAAAAAGCCTCCGTAAACTCCTCGGATGAAAGCGTATAGGCGCTTTTGAGCGTTCCGAGACGGCGCGCAATACTGTCGTTTATATGCGCGCGGTTGAGAGAATACAGGTTTTTTCTCGCCTTTCTCTCGGATTCTACCAGGTTCTTAACGACGTCGCTTATCATTTTTATTATTTCCTCCTCGCCCATACCGAGAGAGGCGCGGTTGGATATCTGATAGAGGCATCCGGTAGCTTTACTGCCCTCTCCGTAAAGACCGCGTATGGTAATTCCCATTTTACCCATGGCTCCGGCGCATTTTCCTATTGAATTTCCTATCGTGAGCGCAGGCAGACAAAGCATTGCGGAAACTCTCATGGCTGCGCCGAGATTAGTGGGGCAGTGGGTAAGATAGCCGTACTTTTCTCTGTACGCGATTTTGAGGCTGCCGCACAGGATATCGTCTGCCGAGGCGGCGTAGCTGAACGCCTTTTCCGGCTCAAAACCTGCGACTATACTTTGTATTCTGAGATGGTCCTCCTCGCATACCATTATCTGCACATGTCCGTTTTCGCCGGTAAGCAGCGCGCGTTTACGGTCGGATTCGGAAAATTCCGGGCTGACGTAATGCATTTCCATGTATGAAGCCGCCTCGCGTTTGCGCGAGGAGCCGAAAACCTCGCATCTGTAGTCCGGGAGAGCCGCTTTAACTTTTTCTATTATTTCCTCGGCCGCATTATCGCTCAGACGCGAGGTGAAGGGGTAGTCCTCAAGATTTCTTGCAAATCGCACGCGGGTGGAAATTACCACGTCCTGCATGCTTCCGCTTTCGTTGTACCAAGACATATTAGTCACATTCCTTTCTGAATCTTAATTTTACATTTCCGTAAACCGCGTTTGAAAAAATTATTCTTTATTGTTGTCAGGATTTTCAAGAGCCCGTATTTTATCTCTCAGCTCCGCGGCTTTTTCATAGTTCTGCTCGAGAACGGCTTCCTTCTGCTGTTTCTTCAGCTCCTCGATTTCCCGGTTGTGTTCTATTCTCTCCATATGCTTTCCGGGACGAACCCCCGCGTGTAGGGCGTTGCCGTGTATACCGTAAATGATTTTCGCGAGTTCATCTCCGAAAACGTCGTAGCATTTTGCGCATCCCGGTTTTCCGGTCTGAGCGAGGTCACGCCGGGTAGAGCCGCAGAGCGGGCATGTTTTCTGCTCGCTGGCAAGCTCGCCTCCGAAAATACTGTCGTTGAAAAAGCCGGAGAAAAGATTGTCGGAGGGAAACTGGAAAAACGAGGTTATATTTTCTTTTTCCGCGCAGTCGCGGCAGAGCATCATTTCGGTTACGTTGCCGTTTATATTGTTCTTAATATGGACAGTTGCTTCATTTTTGTGACATCTTTGACATAACATAACGCATTTCTCCTTTATTAAAGATATTTTTGATTTTGCACGGTATTTTGGTATTTTATGCGACCGCGACGAGTATGATTTTTTTAAGAACCTCGGCGCGGCACCCGTCGTCCCCGATCACAGACAGCGCGGCGTTTATCAAATCAGCCTCTCGGGCTGTGATAAGCTTACGCTCCCGCATGTCGAGCAGGAACAGTCCGGCGCTTTTCTGATCAAGCTTATCGCCAATCGAGCAGAACAGGTGCATCAGGTATTCGTCCTTGTGAATGACCTTTTTGGTTATTCTTATATATCCTCCACCTCCGCGCCTGCTTTCTATGATATACCCGCGTTCGGGAGTAAACCGGGAGGTTATGACGTAGTTTATCTGACTGGGTACGCATCCAAGCCGCTGTGCGAGTTCATTTCGCTTGAGCTCAAGGCTTCCGCCTTCCTCCTCAAGCATCTTTATAAGCAGCTTTTCGATCATATCGCTTAGCATTTATTTATAGGATCATTCCTTTCCCGAATCCGGTAAACGTATTCTTTCGCGATACCGGTTTTTTACTTACGCTGATATTATACACCAAAGGTCAATAAAAGTCAAAGTCAAATAAAGTCAAATCTCATTGGATTTTCCCGGAATTATAAATGAATCACGGATATATCTCTTTTTATCTCACTTTTTTAATTTTTTTTGATTTTTTTTGACCAATTGATTTTTGGGTATATAAAAAAACAAATGAAGCAAAAAGCGGAAATTACTTGACATTGTCGGAATTTAATATTATAATTATAAAGTATTTATTAAGTATATATGATGGAAACGGCAGGTAGCTCTTATGTTAGATTCACTTGGAGCATTTTTATCCTCATATCTTGATCTGGACGGCGGTGTTTACGCGGTCATCGCCCAATTGATAGGGCTTGTGGCGCTTACGGTGTCCTTTATATCATTTCAAAGCAGAACACAGCGGACTATCATGGTAATGCAGGTGATTTCCACATGTCTGTTCGCTGTGCATCTGTATATGCTCGGAGCGCTTAGCGGTATGCTTATGAACATAGCGGCATGCCTTCGATCGTTGATATTCAGCTTCAGAAACAGATACAGATGGGCTGCTTCACCGTTCTGGATAATTTTTTTTATTACGGTTTGCGCTGTACTATCGCTTATTTCGGTATTCGGAGGAGAGGGCGCGGTAGCGCTGCTTCCGCTCGGCGGTATGATACTCACTACGTTCGCGGGAAGCTGCCGGGAGGCGTCAAGGGTACGGCTCCTTACCTTGCTGAACTCTCCCTTTTGGCTTTCGTATAACCTTATCAGCCGCTCCATTCCCGGGGTGCTTACCGAGCTGCTTGTTTCGGGCTCGATAATTTTAGGAATGATAAGACTTGACAGAAATAAGCGTGAGCGGATTGAGGAAACTCCTAATGGATAATGTAAAGGAAAAAACGAAAGAAGAATTGATAATACCTGACAGATACGTGGTTTTTGACCTTGAGACTACGGGTTTTTCACCGGAATACGCGGAAATAATCGAGATAGGCGCGCTGAGAATGGAGAACGGAAGTGAGAAAGACCGCTTTCAAAGTTATGTAAAGCCGCTTCGCGGCATACCTCCGAGGATAACGGCTATCACCGGCATAACAAATAAAGACACGGAAAACGCCCCGTACATTGACGAGGCAATCTGTGATTTTCTTTCGTTTATTGACGACGATATACTTGTGGCGCATAACGCCGCATTTGACTGTCGGTTTGTTTGCGCGGTATGCTCGTATCTCGGCTTTAGGTTCGGAAACGAGGTCGTCGACAGCCTCAGGCTCGCGAGAAAATACATAAAAGCGGAGAATTACAAGCTTGAAACACTGAAAAGATCACTTGATATCCGTCTTCCGTCGCATAACGCGGCTGACGACTGTACCGTCGCCGCAATGGTTGTGGAGCACTGCAGAAAAATAAACTTAAAATTGAAAAACAAATAGGATGGTAGATTTTTTATGAACGGAACGGCTAAATGGATATGGTATTACGGCGATTATGAGATATTTCACAGCCTGCTTCTTCACCAGAGACGGCAGGAATTCGGCGCGGATTACCCGACCTTCTGGAATCAGAGCCATGTGTATCCCACCGTAACCTTTTTGAAACGGGATATCGTTACCGGCAGCGGACAGTTTACCGTAAAGGCAAACGGTAAAGCCTATGTTATCCTTGACGGGAAAAGATATCCGACAGACAGGAGCGTTAAAATCGATAAAGGCACGCACACGGTTTCCGTAAGAGTGACCAATCCCGGAGGACTTCCGGCGATCTTCGTTTCCGGCGATATAGTTTCGGATGAAAGCTGGCTTTCGGGCTTTGCCGCCGGATGCTTTTCGCCGGTAGGATGCAATCCGGCGTATACCTTGGATACTGACGACGTGGAAGTATTTCCGTTTTCCTATGAGAGAAAGGAGCCGGTATCGGTTAATCGCACGGAGCTGGGATATCTGTATGATTTCGGAGAGGAGACCTTCGGATATCTGTATATCGAGGGGAATACAGGCGATATCACCGTGTTTTACGGCGAGAGCGTTGAAGAGGCTCTCGCGGTGTCCGGCAGCGAGGAGGGCAGGAGCGCGCTGGTTTATGAAAGCGTGTCGGTTCACGGAAGCGTTAAGCTGAGGGAGCGCGCTTTCAGATATATACATATAGTCGGAAGCTCGCGTCCCGACAGGGTATACATGGATCATGAGTATCTTCCGCTTCCGAAAATAGGCTCGTTTGAGTGCGACGACCCTGCGATAAAGGAAATATACAGGCTGTCGGAGCATACCTTCCGACTTAACTCAAGAGAATTTTATCTTGACGGCATAAAGAGAGACCGTTGGGTATGGGCAGGGGATGCTTACCAGTCCTGTATGGTGAACAGGTATCTTTACTCTGATCCGGAAATAATCAAGCGTACCGTTCTCGCTTTGCTCGGAAAGCCCCCGTACTACGAGCATATAAATACCATAAACGATTATTCCTTTTATCTGATGATAACCGTTTATGATTATTGGTATTCAACCGGAGACTATGATTTTGTGCGCCGTATATACGACAGGCTGTACGCGCTCTATGAATTTGCCGTTTCCAGGCTTGACGAAAACGGGTTTGTCTGTCAGAGAGAGGGCGACTGGATATTTATAGACTGGGCAGAGCTTGATAAGGAGGGTCCGATGTGCGCGGAGCAGATACTGCTTTGGCAGGCGAGCCGCTGCATGAAAGAGCTTGCCTCGGCGATAGGCAGGGAATGCTTATGCGCTCCGGATACCGATAAGCTGAAGGAGAATATATATAAATATTATTTCAGGCAGGAGCTCGGCGGCTTCATTGACGGGTATCAGTCGGGTAAAAATATGATAAACCGTCAGCAGAACGTGCTTGCGCTGCTTTACGGATTTACTGCGAGGCAGGAAAGCGAGCTGATAATGGAAAAGGTATTGTGTAATCCGGATGTTCCTCCGATAAGCACACCGTATTTTGAGTTTTATGAGCTGATGGCTATGTGCGAGTACGGGAATATCGGATACGCAAAGGAAATGCTGCAAAACTACTGGGGAGGAATGATAAAGCTCGGAGCCACCAGTATATGGGAGGCGTTTGACCCGTCGCAAATCGGAGCGGAGCATTACGGAATGTACGGCCATAGCTTTGGAAAGTCGCTTTGTCACGCGTGGGGAAGCGGACCGATCTATATTCTCGGACGGTACGTAGCGGGCGTCAAAGCCGACGCGCCGGGCGGAGACACCTTTGAGATAAGACCGGCTTTCGGTATATATAAAAGCTTCAGCGCGGTGGTGCCGGTAAAGAACGGACGCGTGGAGATAAGACTTGAAGGAAACACTGTAAGAGTACGCGCGGACTGCGACGGTGGCACGCTCATATGCGGAGGACGCAGGTACAGGATAAAAAATGGAGAGGACGTTTCGGCGTCAATATAAAAGGCATAATGCCTTGTAAATCTAACTGAATACTGAATGAAATGGGAACAAGATGGACAGTACTGTTTTAAACGATAGCCTGAATCCGAAGAAGAAGGTGACGGCTTATATAAAACCTTTTATTCCGGCGATGATACTGGTATGTACGGTAAAATTTGCGGGCTCTCTTGCCGAGCTTTTTCTGCCGACTCTGCTTTCGGACATGGTGGACGAAATAGCTCCAGCAAAGGATGTGCCGAGAATGATTTTATACGGTGTGATAATGATAATATGCTCTGTTATTGCGTTGGTTGGCAATATCTGCGCGAATCGCATGGCATCAAAAATAGCCAGTAAGATAACAAGAAACGTGCGTCATGACGTCTATGAAAAGACAGTATCGCTTTCCTGCGGGAAAGCCGACGAATTTACGGCGCCGACACTGATATCAAGGCTCACCAGCGATACATATAACGTTCACAACATGCTTCTTATGGTGCAGCGACTCGGAGTCAGGGCGCCGATACTCGTTATCGGCGGCGTTATACTTGCGTCCTTCCTTGACGGAATGCTCACGCTGATACTCGTCGTGCTTATGCCGGTGGTATTTGTAACCGTCTTTCTTATATCCAGAAGGGGAGTAAAGCTGTACGATAAGGTGCAGAAGGGAGCGGACGACATGGTGAGCATGCTCAGAGAGCATATGGACGGCATCCGCGTAATAAAAGCGCTGTCGAAAAGCGACTACGAGCGGCAGCGCTTCGCGGCGATAAATGAAAATATAAATAAAAGCGACCGTAAAGCGGGAATAATCACCAGCCTGACAAGTCCGGCGATGACTCTGCTTCTGAATTTCGGACTGTCCCTGGTCATTTTAGCGGGAGCCTACCGTGTGCAGGCCGGCAGCACCGAGCAGGGCGTGATAATAGCGTTTCTCAGTTACTTTACCATTATACTCAACGCTATGATGATGATAAACCGTCTTTTTATGCAGTTAAGTAAGGGTATAGCGTCGGCAAAGCGTCTTGACGAGGTGCTCGAGAGCGATTCGGAGCCGGATTTCGTTTTGGGGGACAAGATTGATTCCCCGTATCATATATCGTTTGAGAATGTCACTTTTTCCTATCTTAAAACAAGAAATAACATAGAAAATCTTTCTTTCGGTCTGAAGAAGGGAGAAACGCTCGGTATCATAGGCGCGACGGGTTCGGGAAAATCCACTATAATTAATCTGCTGCTCCGCTTTTACTCTCCCGATAAGGGCTGCATAAGGATAGACGGCGAGGATATACGGTCTGTTCCGAGGCAGAGGCTGTATAAAATGTTCGGTTCCGCGCTGCAGACGGATTTCCTTATGTCGGATACAATCTATAATAATATTGATTTTATGCGCGGAGTCGGAGAGGAAAACGTCGTGGCGGGAGCAAGGAGCGCTCTCGCGGACGGCTTCATACGCGACAAGACCGACGGATATATGCATAAGCTTGACGTAAAGGCGGCAAACCTGAGCGGGGGTCAGAAGCAGAGACTTCTTATCGCGAGAGCGCTTGCCTCTCATCCGGATATACTTGTACTTGACGACTCATGCGGAGGTCTTGATTATAAGACCGATTCACTCCTTCGCGCCAATCTTGCCGAAAACTACGCGGACTGTACTAAGGTAATAGTCGCGCAGAGGATAAGCACGGTAAAAAACGCCGATATCATAATAGTAATGGACGACGGAAAGGTAGTGGATATGGGAAGCCATAAGCATCTGATGGAAAACTGCGAGCTGTACAGAGACACCGCGAAGGCTCAGATGGAGCTTTGAGATGTATATTGTAAATAAGCAAAGAATACGCATGGTCGGTTTCGGGGTAACATCTGTTAAATGTGCATTGAAAATGAAAGGTATGGTGATATGAGTGAACGGTATTCCGGCTAAAAAGGGTCAGAGCGGAGTTGAAAAGCTGCCGTCAAAGCGCAGAAAAGCCGTGCTTTACAGACTCTGGCTTTATCTTCGTGAGATGAAGATGCCGCTTATTTTTATCGGTATAGTGGTTGTGGCAAGCAACCTTTTAGGGCTTGTCGGTCCTAAGCTGACGGAGCCGGCTATTAACGTGATAAAGCCCGGCAACGTGGATCTGCCGCAGGTCTTCTACTATTTCAAGCTTATGCTTGTCTGCTATCTCGCCTCGGCGCTCCTGTCGCTTGTGCAGTCGGTTTCGATGACGACGGTCAGCAAAAGGATAACCTTTAATATCAGGCGCGATCTTTTTAACCGGCTTTCGCGCTTTCCGGTAAAATTCTTTGACACCCATCAGTCAGGAGAGATAATAAGTACAATGTCCTACGACGTTGATACGGTCAGCGCCTCGCTGTCAACAGACCTAATACAGATCTGTACGGCGGCGATAACCGTTACCGGGTCGTTTATAATGATGCTGATGATTTCGAGAGTGCTGGTTCTGGTTTTTGTGGTGACCATTCCGATATCGATAATCTTTTCCCGCTGGAGAGCGAAAAAGGTACGTCCTCTTTTCAGGGAGAGATCGGGAAAGCTCGGAGAAATGAACGGCTTTGCCGAGGAGTCGATCGGTGGTCTGAGAACGATTAAGGCCTATAACCGCGAAAAGCAGTTTATCTCACGTTTTGAGGAAAAGAACAAGGCGGCGGTTGACGCTTATTATAACGCGGACTATGCCGCGTGTCTTAACGGTCCGTCGGTAAACTTTATAAACAATATCTCTCTTGCCCTGGTATCTCTTTTCGGTGTGCTTCTGTATCTTTATGATCCGGAAGTTATGACCCCGGGCGCTATCTCGGCATTTGTGCTGTATTCAAGAAAGTTTTCCGGTCCGATAAATGAGATAACGAACATATACAGCGAAATACAGTCGGCGCTCGCGGCGGGCGAGCGGGTGTTCCGCCTTATGGACGAGCCGCTTGAGAAGCCTGATGAGCCGGACGCGGTGACGTCTCCCGTGGTTTTCGGAGAGGTAGAGTTTGAACACGTTAAGTTCGGTTACACCGAGGATAAGACGATAATTCACGATCTGAATATCAAGGTAAAGCCCGGCAGCGTTATAGCAATAGTGGGGCCGACGGGGGCGGGAAAGACTACTATTGTCAATCTTCTGATGAGATTTTACGATGTTAACGAGGGCTCCATCAAGGTGGACGGCGTTGATATACGCGACCGAAGCCGTAAGGTACTGAGGCAGGCTTTTACAATGGTTCTTCAGGATACCTGGCTGTTCGGCGGGTCGGTGTATGAAAATATCGCATACGGAAGCGAGGGCGTCACTGAGGAGCAGGTCAGACAGGCCGCAAAGGCGGCTAAAATAAACGGATTCATCGAAAGTCTTCCGGAAGGCTACAGCACCATGCTTACGGATAACGGAGCGAACATTTCCAAGGGACAGAAGCAGCTGCTTACTATCGCGAGAGCGATGCTTCCGAGAAGCGTTATTCTGATACTTGACGAAGCGACGTCGAATGTCGATACCCGCACCGAAGCGCAGATAAGCGACGCGATGTGCGCTCTTATGAAAGGCAAGACCTGTTTTGTTATAGCGCACAGACTTTCTACTATACGCAACGCGGATCTGATACTTGTGGTCAAGGACGGGGACATCGTTGAGAGCGGACGTCACGAGGAGCTGCTTGAGCTGGGCGGAGCGTATGCGGAAATGTACTATTCTCAGTATAATTGATTTTTATTGAACACGGTCTTTCGAATGCGGTATGAAATGACATTGTAAAAAATATCCTTGCATAACGATCACCTCTTTGAGTCAATACTTTCAGTAAGAAAGCAACTCAGAGAGGTGTTTGATTTTGTATTATAATAAAGTTGAAATATGCGGGGTCAATAC
Organism: uncultured Clostridia bacterium; assembly: GCA_944393415.1. Lineage (GTDB taxonomy): Bacteria > Bacillota > Clostridia > Oscillospirales > CAG-272 > SIG673. Next base: position 20,445 of record CALYAD010000057.1, read on the forward strand.
GACTAAGCTCGAGACCCTTTCTGATGAAGAAAAAAAGAGACTTCTTGTTCTTTCCCGCGCTGGAGACGCGCAGGCAAGAAAGGCGCTTATCTCAGGAAACCTCAGGCTGGTCCTTAGCATAGTACAGCGTTTTTGCGGCAGGGGAGAGTCCCCGGACGATCTTTTTCAGGTGGGCTGCATAGGGCTGATTAAGGCGATAGATAATTTCAACACAGAGCTTGACGTTAAATTTTCCACCTACGCCGTTCCCATGATAATCGGGGAGCTGAGAAGATACCTGCGGGATAACAATACGATCAGGGTAAGCCGTTCCGTCAGGGATCTGGCGTATAAAGCGCTCTCGGCAAGAGAGCTTTTGTCCAAGACCACGGCAAGCGAGCCGACGATAGCGCAGATATGCGAGGAGTTGAGAAAGAACGGCGAGGAGCATGATGAAAGAGAAGTAACCGAGGCGCTTGAGGCGATAGTGGATCCCGTGTCTCTTTATGAGCCTGTATACTCGGACGGCTCCTCCGATTCGATTTATATAATGGATCAGATAAAGGACGACAGCAACACTGAGGAAAGCCGCGTTGAGGAGCTCGCGCTTCAGGAAGCTATCAAAAAGCTTTCGGAAAGAGAACGTAATATACTTGAGCTCAGATTTTACCGCGGAAGAACCCAGATGGAGATAGCGGATGAGATAGGGATATCGCAGGCTCAGGTGTCAAGACTTGAAAAGGGAGCGCTTGACCGTATCAGGCGGGATCTTTCCTGATTTGCTCCGTATCCGCTTTTTTCTTTCGCTGTAAAATTCCTTTGTAAGTCCGGTAACGACAGGGGACAGCATCAGCAGAGCCATTACGTTTATTATAGCCATAAGAGAGATGGAGATGTCTGAAAGCTCCCATATCGGTCCCTCCGGGATAAGACAACCGGCAAAAGCGGCGGCGGCGAAAAGTACGCCGTAAACTTTGCCAGAAAGTTTACCGAGACCAAGTGCGCGAAGCGATTCCTTACCGTAGTACGCCCATCCGGCGACCGACGCGAGCGCGAAGAGAAACAGCGCCGCTCCGAGGAAATATCTGACCCCTCCGCCGAGCACCGAGGTAAAGGAATCAAGCGCAAGCTCCGTGGAGGTTCCGTCAGGTACCGTACCTGAAAGCAGTATGACATATGCGGTCATCGTGCAGAGCAGGAGCGTATCGCATAATACCTCGGCTATGCCGAGGAAGCCCTGACGCGCCGGGTGGTCCGTGACCGCACCGGCATGCGCTATCGGAGCGGTTCCGCAGCCCGCCTCGTTTGACATTACGCCTCGCTGAACTCCCATGCGCAGCGCGGGCGAGCAGAGATATCCTAAAAATCCGGACATTCCGGCCCGCGGGGTGAAGGCGTCGGAGATGATTATTGATGTTATTTCTCCGAGCTTATCCCGCATAATGATTATCACTGCCAGAGACGCCGCCACATAGCCCGCGCAGAGTAATGGGATTATCCTGGCAGTAAAACCGGAAATTCTGTCCTTGCCGGAGCAGGTAAGAAAAAGAACCGCGACAAGAAACACCGAGGCTGTTGCGACGGACGGAAGTCCGCAGGCAAATTCCAGACCGTCAGCGGCGGCACGCACCTGGGTCATATTGCCGGTGGTAAATGAGGTAAATACGCATAGTATACAGAAAAAGGCGGCAAGAGCCGGCCGTCCCAGTCCGTTTTTGATGTAGGAATGTGCGCCTCCGGCGGGCTTGCCGTCGCTGTCGGTCTCCCGGAAGTGTACCGCGAGCACCGTCTCGGCGTATTTGAGGACGGAAGAAACTATCGCGCATACCCATATCCAGAAAACACATCCCGGTCCGCCGATAATTATCGCGCCGGCCACGCCGGTTATATTCCCTACTCCGAGAGTGCCGGCGAGCGCGAGACACAAAGACGATAGCGGAGATTTTCCCTTTCCGGAAACCTCCGTTTTATCGGAAAGCGTCCGCACGGCAAACAGGGGGCGAAGTGTATACCGTCCGATGCGCAGGATAAAATAAACACCGGAAACGAAAAGCACGGCGGGCAGGAAGAGTCCGAAAATGTTTTCGTTTAGCCATCCGAGAACAGACTGCATAATGGATTCCTTTCTGTTACAGACAAGTATGATTTATATTAATGTTTATGAGACGGAGTCCCGTAACATGACAAAACACCCGAGTTCTGCGCAATAAGGCAGGACGCGGGTGTTTTTTATGTAGTAAATCAAGCAAATACGGTTATTCTGTCGAACAGTATCTCGGTAACCAGGTCAACTATCCAGATAATAAGATTTCCGATACCTGTAAACAGAACGAGCAGTCCGACGATCAGCGTCAGAATACCGCCGCTTTCAAAGAAGCGTACTATTCTGTAAATACCGCCGATTAAGACCCCGAAGAATATCTGAAGGATAATCTTGATAAGTTTCGGTAATGCCTCGTAAGCCGCGGTAAGGCCTTTTCTTCTTGCCATAATTATTAACTCCTTTTGAATGCAGTATAATTACATTATAGCTCTTTTTGTCGTAAATGTCAATAGCTGATGAATATATAATTTAAAATTTAAACTAACTATTTTGAGTATATGTTTTTTTGATTTATACGAATTAACATTTTGTTTACAGAATATATAAACTAATAAGTTGCTCCCGCGGACTGAATATATTATACTTTATATATAATGGGATAGAATAGTTTTTTTGGGAAAACAATGTCATATCAGCATATGCTGATTACCATTAGCAGGCTTATGTAAATACTGATCACGGAGGATAAAGTATGGATAACAAGAAACGTAAGTCCGTAAAAGAACTGCGTGACGCTTTGACAGAAGACAGCCCGTCGATGTCTCTTATCGGAACGCTCTTCGACGAGGGGACGTTTTCACAGCTCGGGGCATATGTCAGGCGCGTTACGACGGCGGCGGACTCCGGAGAAAAGGCAAGCGACTTTGAAGGCGTCGTCACAGGCTACGGCGCGATAGACGGGAGACTGGTATTCGCGTTCGTTCAGGACAGCTCAAGGATGAAGGGTGCGTTCGGTGAAGCTCACGCTAAAAAAATATGCTCGCTGTACGACATGGCAATGAAGGCAGGGGCGCCGGTCGTAGGTGTTTTTGATTCCTGCGGAGCGAAGATAGAGGAGGGCGCTGCCGCGATGGCGGCGTACGCCAAGGTAATGAAAAAGGCGGCGGACGCTTCCGGATATATTCCGCAGATAGCAGCCGTTACGGGCGTCTGCGCGGGAAGCGCGGCGGCGTTCGCGGCGATGTTTGATTTTGTTCTGGCTTCCGAAAAGGCGGAGATGTACGTTACGTCGCCATTCCTTATGTCAAAGGAAGACAGCAAGGCGGGGTCGGTCGAGAACGCGGCGAAATGCGGTATGATCGATATAGTATGCGCCGAAAACGAGATTGCCTCCAATGTGCGTAAGCTTATTATGTACCTGCCGCAGAATGCCGAGGGCGAAGCCATCATCGAAAACGGCGACGATCTTAACCGTCTTACTCCGGAACTTGAGGAAATATTGGCCTCCGGAGATACGGAAGCCGTAATAAAGAGCCTGGCGGACGATCGCCGCGTACTCAGTATAGCGTCCGCTTACGCTCCGGAAATGCTATGCTCGTTTATTTCGGTCGGGGGATATTCCTGCGGAGTAGTAGCGAACAACCCCGGGGTAAAGGACGGAGCTATTACCCCGGCCGCGGCGGATAAGGCTTCCGGCTTCATAAATCTCTGCACATCCTTCGGATTACCTGTGATAACGTTGGTCAACTCAGTCGGATCTGAGGGCAGCGCGGCAAATGAGAACGCCGCATACGCTTCCTCGCTCGCATCCCTCGCTTATTCATACGCTCAGGCTCCGGCTCCCCTGATTACCGCCGTAATAGGCAAGGCGTACGGGGTTGCCGGAACGGTGTTCGGTACAAAAAGCGTAGGCGCGGATGTTGTTTACGCAACGGAGAACGCAAAAATAAGCGCCATGTCGCCTGAAGCGGCGGTGTCGTTCCTTTACGGTAAGGAAATAGCCGCCTCGGACGATCCTCAGAGTATGCGTGCGGAAAAAACAGCTCTTTGGACAGAAGAAAACGCATCTCCCGCGTCTGCGGCGCGTCTCGGTGAGATAGACGACATAATAGACGCCTCTGAATTCCGTCAGCGTATCTGCGCGGCTATCGAAATGATGAACGCCTGAGAAAGCACGGCGGCGATTTACATTAACTTGCGGAGGCATACCGGTACCGTGTGACGGATACCGGAGCGAAAATGTTTTCCGCGTCTGTTGGTCAGATAAACTGACTTTAGTCCACAAGAAAGGAATTTGTCATATGCTTTCAGCGTATTATCTTGCTGAGCAATCAGCTTTTACCGATAACTACGGAGACGACAGATGGAGCAGATTTCTCGAGGCGGGTATCCCGACGGCGCTGCTGGGAATGATAACGGTTTTTGTAGTCCTTGCGTTAATCTGGGGCTGTCTTGAGCTCTTCAGATATATTTTCTACACGCTTCCGAAGAAAAACGAGAGCTCGGAAGAGAAAGATAAAAAGCAAGAAGAGCCGGAGTCCCCGGAGTTTACCGCTCAGGAGCTGCCTGCGGAGTATTTCAGCGACGACGGAGAAATTGTAGCTGCCATTATCGCGGCAATTACCGCTATGAGAAGCGAGACGATGGTCTCGCCGAAAGGCTTCAGAGTAGTGTCGTTCAGAAAAAAATAACCTGTACTTTTTACCGGTGAGGCGGTATGCGTGGAGTTAACGCCAAAGAGGCGCTGCGCCGTATAGAATACAGATTATTAGCATCAGGTTTTTCAACGAAAATTCTGCGTGTATAGCCGCAGAAGCGGTGAAGTTATTAGCGTGAAAGAAATGTTTCATCGCGTCAAAATGCAGACTGCATAAATTTTTTGCTATTGCAAAACACGGAAATTTTTCATGTATATTAGAGCCGCCGAAGCGGCATGGAGGTATTAGCGTGAAAATTAAATTACATCGCATCAATATGCAGGTGATTTCACGCCCAAATTTTCTAAAAAGCTAAACGCTTTTTGCTTCGCAAAGCGAAGCCCGAAAATTTTTCAAATTCTATTTGAGCCGCCTTTGGCGGCATGGAGGATTAAGATGAAAAAATATAACGTTACCGTTAACGGAACAGTTTATGAGGTAGAGGTAGAGGAGGTCGGCGCGGAAAGCGCGGCCGTTTCAGCTCCCGCGGCTCCCGTTGTAAATGAAGCGCCAAAGGCGGCGCCGGTACAGAAGCCTGCGCCGAAGCCCGCCGCTCCGAAAGCGGCTCCGGCGCCTGCGGCTGCCGGTGCGGTTAAGATCGAGGCTCCGATGCCGGGTACTATTACAAAGGTATGTGTAAAAGTCGGGGACGCGATAAAGACCGGAGACACGATAGTCGCTTTTGAGGCGATGAAAATGGAACAGGAAATAAAATCCCCGAAGGACGGAACCGTTGCAAGCGTAAACGTTTCGCAGGGCGCATCCATTAAGCAGGGAGACATTCTCGCTACATTAAACTGATACAGGGATAAGGTCTGAAAATTTCCTTCAGGCAAGGCTTTAAACCGGCGGCAGATCAATGCGGCGGGAAAAGCTCCTAAGAAAGGATAGGTCATAGTAATGCTTGATTCAATTATGAATTTCATAGAAAGCACAGGCTTGTATCAGCTTTTCGCTTCAGGTGACGGCGTCAGAATACTTCAGTACATCGGAATGTATGTTATAATAGGGGTGCTGTTCTATCTGGCGATCGTTAAAAAATTCGAGCCTCTGCTTCTTGTCTCAATAGCCTTCGGAATGCTTCTTACAAACCTTCCGGGCGCCAATGTTTTCCACATGGATTTCTTCATCGACGAAACGGGTACCATGACGCTGTCGGATTCCGTTAAAATGGTATTTAACGAGGGCGGACTGGTAGATTATCTTTACCTCGGGGTTAAAACCGGAATTTATCCGTCGCTAATTTTCCTTGGCGTTGGGGCGATGACGGATTTTACCGCTCTCATAGCCAATCCGAAAAGTTTACTTATAGGAGCCGCGGCTCAGCTGGGCGTTTTTGTAGCCTTCCTCGGCGCGATATTGGGCGGCTTTGATCTTCTTGAGGCCTCCGCGATCGGTATCATAGGAGGAGCGGACGGACCTACCGCGCTGCTGGTCACAAAGATATTAGCCCAGCATCTGCTTGGACCGATAGCCATAGCCGCTTATTCGTACATGGCTTTGATTCCTCTTATACAGCCGCCGGTAATGAGGCTTTTCACTACTAAAAAGGAGAGAAGCATAGTAATGACCAACCTTCGCCCGGTGTCAAAGGTGGAAAAAGTGCTTTTCCCGATAATAGTTACGTTTATTGTCTGCCTGATAGTTCCGGATGCCACTCCACTTATCGGATTTCTTATGCTCGGAAACCTGTTTACGGTTTGCGGTGTTACGGAACGTCTTTCAAAAACCGCTCAGAACGAGCTGATGAACATAGTTACGATTATGCTTGGAGTCTCTGTGGGAGCTACGGCAAATGCCGAAAATTTCCTCTCCTTTGACACGATACTTATTATATTGCTCGGACTGTGCGCGTTCTTAATATCCACATTCGGCGGAGTCATATTTGCTAAGCTGCTCTGTTATCTGACTCACGGAAAGATAAATCCGCTAATCGGAAGCGCCGGGGTCTCGGCAGTACCTATGGCGGCAAGAGTCTCTCAGATAGAAGGACAGAGGGAAAACCCCGCGAACTTCCTTCTTATGCACGCGATGGGTCCGAATGTTGCGGGTGTTATAGGTTCAGCGGTCGCGGCCGGAGTACTGCTCAGCTGTTTCGGATAATATGGATTAGATAAAGGCAAGATAAAGTGTGAAAATAAATTTCATAGCGTGCCTTCACGCCGGCCTGCTTGTGACATCGGCGCCAAAAGCGCGGCGCCGATTTGCCAAGGGCTAAGCACAAAACGCTGATTTTGCGTAAGAAAGGAATGGTCATAATTATGGCAAAGATAAAGATATGCGAAACTGTTCTGCGTGATTCCCATCAGTCGCTCATAGCGACAAGGATGACCACCGAGGAGATGCTGCCGATCCTTGAAACCATGGACGATATCGGCTATTATTCTCTTGAGGCGTGGGGCGGAGCTACTTTTGATGCCTGTCTGCGTTTCCTGAACGAGGACCCGTGGGAAAGGCTGAGAAAGATACGCGACAAAGTTAAGAAAACAAAGCTTCAGATGCTTTTCAGGGGACAGAATATACTTGGCTACCGTCATTATGCGGATGACGTCGTGCAGTATTTTGTACAGAAATCCATCGCCAACGGTATCGATATCATAAGAATTTTCGACGCGCTGAACGATACCCGTAACCTCAAAACCGCAATAGACGCGACCATAAAGGAAAAGGGACACTGTCAGGTCGCGCTGTCATATACGACGTCTCCCATTCACAACAACGAGTACTTTGCTAAGTACGCAAAGCAGCTTAAGGAAATGGGCGCTCATTCGATATGCATCAAGGATATGGCGGGACTGCTTAAGCCTTATGACGCATATGAGCTCGTAAAGGCGATAAAAGCGGAGATAGGAGATATGCCGCTCGAGCTTCATACTCACTATACCTCGGGGCTGGCTTCCATGACAACGCTTAAGGCGATAGAGGCCGGCGTCGATATAGTCGATACCGCGATCTCTCCGCTCGCGATGGGAACCTCCCAGCCCGCTACGGAGCCTATAGTAGCGGCTCTTGCCGGAACGGAATATGACACCGGACTTGACCTGGAAAAGCTGGACGCCGTTTCAAAGTATTTTGACAAGCTCAGAGATAAGTATATCGCAAACGGACTGCTTGACCCGAAGGTCCTTAAGGTGAACGTTAACGCGCTCATGTATCAGGTTCCGGGAGGCATGCTGTCAAATCTTATTTCCCAGCTTAAGCAGGCGGGAAAAAGCGACAAGCTCCTTGAGTGTCTTGAGGAAGTACCGAGAGTACGCGCTGACGCCGGATATCCGCCGCTTGTCACTCCTTCCTCTCAGATAGTCGGAACACAGGCTGTGTTCAACATTATCGGCGGAGAGCGCTATAAAATGGTGACAAAGGAGTTTAAGGGACTTATTCGCGGCGAGTACGGAAGAACGCCGGCTCCGATCGATCCCAAGTTCATAGAAAAAATACTCGGCAAGGACGCGAAGCTTATAGATTACCGTCCGGCGGACGATCTCAAGCCGGAAATGGACACTCTGCGCAAGAAATGCATGGTATGGGCGCAGGATGGCAAAATCAGCGATGAGGACGTTCTATCCTATGCTCTGTTCGAGCAGGTCGCGGCGAAATTTTTCGATAACCGTGAAAAGGAGCGTCTCGGCATAGACGGCAAAAACAGCGATTCCGAGCTTGGGGTGCATGCCATCTGATAAAAACGGGAAATTTTCATGACTTGTTATACAGGTTTCTATAAAAACAAGCCTCAGCGATTTGCCGAATAAAGATTTATAAGTAAAAAACACTGTCGCTGATAAAAGGCGGTAGAAAACGACCGGTTTAAGTAATACTTGAACCGGTCGTATTTTTTTGTAACAAAATTGTCGGTTATTGAATAATTAATATACAGCCTGGGGAAAATACTGAAAGTAAAAAAACAAATTCTGGAAAGGAAGTAAAAGCGACATGGCAATAGAATTCAAGAACAGCGAAACAAAAAGTAATCTGATGCGCTCCTTTGCGGGAGAGAGTATGGCGCGCAACCGATACACCTTCGCCGCCTCGGAGGCTAAAAAGCAAAAGCTGCCGGTTATCGAAGCTGTATTTACTTTTACCGCAAATCAGGAGAAGGAACACGCAGAGATATTTTATGGTCTTTTAAAGGAGCTGAGCGGTCAGAATCTGGAGGTCTGCGCAAATTATCCGGTGGATGTCACGGAGAATGTCGCGTCGCTGCTCAGCGACGCGCGTCACAATGAATACGAGGAGCATGACGTTATTTACAAAAGCTTTGGAGAAAAAGCCAAGGAAGAGGGGTTTGCGCGCGTAGCGGCGATCTATAATATGATAGCCGAGATCGAAAAAACTCACGGTAAGCGTTTTGAGGCTTTATATGAGATGATGGAACAGAATAAGCTTTTTATTTCCGATGTTGAATGTAAATGGATGTGTCTTAACTGCGGACACATTTATACCGGAAAAGAGGCGCCTGAGGTATGCCCTGTGTGCGACCATGCGCGCGGGTATTTTATCCGTCTCGAATTAGCCCCGTATACCAGCAGTTTATGACGGACATCGCGGTCATAGGAGGCGGAATCGCGGGGCTCAGCGCTGCGATTTACGCCTGCCGGGCGGGCAGAAGCGTAGTAATATTTGAAGGAAATATGTTCGGGGGGCAAATTGTTTATGCCGGAAGAGTTGAAAATTATCCCGGTATAGTATCAATTATGGGACCTGAGCTTGCCGATGATCTGAGAAATCAGGCGTTTGCGCTCGGAGCACACAGTGAATCCAGGCATGTCACGGGAATAGAGGTACATCGTGACCGCAAGATCGTTATCTGCGGGGACGCGGAACATGAGTTCAGAAGTATAATAATATGTACGGGAACCGAAAGCAGAAAGCTCGGTCTGAAAAACGAGGAGCTTCTGACCGGAAGAGGGGTTTCGTATTGCGCGCATTGCGACGGATCTTTTTTCAAAGGCAAAACCGTAGTTATAGCAGGCGGAGGGAATACCGCGCTTGACGACGGCGTTTATCTTAAAGAACTGTGCGCAAAGGTCTATATAGTTCACAGACGAAGCGAATTTCGGGGAAACCCCGTTACCGTAAAGCGTTTGGAACGCACCCCGAACGTTGAATTTATATTAGAAAGCGAAATTACCGCATTATTGGGCGAAAGCGAGCTGCAAGGTGTGACGGTAAGAAATAAAAAAACCGGGGCGACAAAAAATATTGCCTGCAGGGGGTTGTTTGTTGCCGTGGGCCGTGTTCCCAAAAACAATATTTTTTTGCCTTATGTCCGTCTTGACGGAAACGGATATATTGAAACTGACGATGAGATGAGAACGGCGACGGATGGGATATTTGCCGCGGGGGATTGCAGAAGAAAAAAGCTCCGCCAGCTGGTTACCGCAGCTTCCGACGGCGCGGTAGCCGCCACAAAGGCGCTGGAATATCTTGAAGCTGATCTGAAAAGCGCTGTTTATTCTTAAATCAAAATACCGGACGTCTTTATGAAAAGCGCCGCTCTGTTTAAATGCAGACGGCGCTTTTCTTTGCGGGAGGCGTAACAACGGTAATGTACCCGGCATATAATATGAGCGAGGCGATATTTCTATAACGACCGCAGCATGACAAATACGACGGCTAAATCAGATTACGGATTTTTATCGCCTCGAAAACATAAAAGAAAGGAATAGTCGGTATGTCCGGAAAAAAGCAACACACTTGCGCCTCCCTTTACGGGAAGCATGTCGCCGTTATAGGCGGAGATAAACGCCTGTATTACCTTTATGAGGCTCTTAAGGAGGATGGCTGTTTTGTTACCGGATACGCGCTTGCCTGCCCGACCGGGCAAAACGAAAGCACACTTGAGGAGTCGCTTGACGGCTCCGACGCGGTGATACTTCCGTATCCTCTGTCACCGGACGGAGTATTTCTGAATACGCCCACCGAACGGAAATTACCCTTGTGCGAGCTGTTCTCGGCAATATCTCAGCGCGGTATCAGACATGTTTTCGCCGGAGCGGTAAAAAATCAGACGAAAAGTCTCGCCGAGGTATACGGCCTGAATTTATATGACTACGGCAGCGACGAGGCGTTAATGCTTAAGAACGCGCTTTGTACGGTAGAGGGAGCGCTCGGTATACTGATTTCAGAGCTTCCGATTACCTTGAGCGGCTCGCTGTTCACGGTGTTGGGTTATGGCAGGATAGGGCGTATTATGAGCCAGCGTCTGAAGGCACTCGGGGCGGAGGTAAACGCGGTCGCGAGGAAAAGCCGCGATCACGCGGCGATGTATATAGACGGTGTAAGAGCATTTGGGTATGAACGGCTTGACGCCGCGATAAACGGAGCCGCCGCGGTAATAAATACCGTACCCGCCGAAATACTTGACGCAAACGCGCTTTCCGGTATTTCTCGCGATACTCTGATACTGGATCTGGCGTCCTCACCCGGAGGAGTTGACAGGGAAGCGGCCAGCAGGCTTGGAAAACATGTGATCTGGGCTTTGTCCCTTCCGGGGAAAAGCGCCCCGAAAAGCGCTGCAATGATTATCAAGGATACTGTCGGCGAGGTACTCGGAAAACTACCGATATAAAATCAAGGTCATATTTTAAAATGAAGAACAGACATGACGACAGGTCTTAAAAATTTTTCTGATGCCGGCTTTTGCACAGGAAAGCAGGCTTGGAATAAAAAAGGAATGGTCACAATAATGAAAATCGGCTACGCTCTCACCGGATCGTTCTGCACGGTCTCAAAATCTCTTGAAGTGCTTAAGGGTCTGACCTCGGATTATGAGGTGATACCGATAGTGAGTCCGGCTGTATTTGGAACAGATACACGCTTCGCAAAAGCCGAGGAGACTATAAAAGCGCTCACCGAAATATGCGGAATACCACCGGTAAACAATATAAAAGACGCCGAGCCGTTCGGTCCGTCCGTAAAGCTCGACGCACTTATAATTTCTCCATGCACCGGAAATACCTTAGCGAAGCTTGCTAACGGTATCACGGATACCTCAGTAACAATGGCGGCAAAGGCTCATCTGCGCAACGACAGACCGCTTATAATAGCCCTTGCCACTAACGACGGACTGTCTCAGAATCTGAAAAACATAGCCGCGCTTCTTACCCGCAAAAGCGTGTTTTTCGTTCCGTTCGGGCAGGACAGTCCCGTGTCGAAGCCGCATTCTCTTGTGTGCGACTTCAAAAAGATTCCCGAAACGCTTGACATGGCTCTTGCGGGAGTGCAGCTTCAGCCGCTGCTGAACTGAGTCTCCCGCGTCGCGGCAGCTAAAAACGCGTCGCTTTGCTTGAGCGACAGCAATCGGTCGGGCGTGAAGCAAACTCATGTCGTCAAAGGTAAGCTTAAGCCATGCTTATAAGGCTTCAGGACGCGGAAGAGACCTGAAAAACGCTATGGAGTCGTCAAGCCATCTGGCAGCCTGCGGACGTATAAAGTCCGGATTGCCGCATGATGTCAGCTCGTTTGCAAGGGCGAGTCCGTGCGGAGCGTCAGGATACACATGCAATTCAAACGGAACACCGGCGCAGGCATAGCTTTGCGCCAGATACAGAGAATTTTCCACCGGCACAAGCTTATCGTTTGCCGTATGCATAATAAAGGCAGGCGAGCTGAGTTTATCGACATGCTTTTCAATGGAGTAGTATTCAAGCTGCTCGTTTGTGGGCGAGGAGCTGCCTATGATGTTGTAAAAGGAAGGCTTATGCGCCTTTTCAAAAGCGGTTATGACCGGATAGCAGAGCGCCGCGGCGTTCGGTCGGTTACTGCCGCGCTTTATTCCGGAGCGGCGGATTATATCGTCGCGTTGCCAGAGCACCGCAAGCGACGCGGCAAGGTGTCCGCCGGCCGAGAATCCCACTGCGTATACACTGTTTGGGTTGATTTCATATTTTACCGCGTTTTCTCTTATATATGACATGGCGTACGAGGCTTCGATAATAGGCTGACCGTCCGCCGCGTCGCCGCCCACTGAATATTCGAGTACAAACGCGGTAAATCCCCGGGCGGCGTAGGCGAGTGCTATAGGCTCTCCCTCTCTGTCCCGGCAAATGGTGCCGTAGCCGCCTCCGGGTATTACAAGTATCGCTTCGTTGTATTTCGGTCCGTCCGGCTTGTAAACGGTAAGGGTGGCTTTTCCTATATTTAAATTTATATTTTCATAAAGCATAATCGCTTGCATTCCTTTCCTGCGCCGTCAAGGCTTTTTTGGCGTAAGTGAAACAGTACCTTAAAATAACCTGATATATAGGAGGATTTTCAGCTTATCAGGGCTGTTGGATACAATTATAACATATCCTTTCGGAAATTACAATGCCCGATTTTAAATAAAATTTGATGAATAAAAAAATATTTTCAGGTAATTATTCGGAAAGGGCTTGACAAAAGACTATTTTACGATATAATAGTATTTAAGTTTTTGCAGTACAGATACCTGACTGCAAAAAGCAGCATTACCGATGCCCGCGGCGTTGTGATCCTTCATGTTTAAGTCAGGCATCGGTCGTTACGCAAAGTAAGCTGTGTGTACGAAAGGAATGGTCAGGCAAAATGCAGAAAACCAAAAAGAGTACTGAGTTTACGGAGGGCCCCATATTTTTCAGGATGCTGATATTCGCCGTTCCGATAATGCTTTCCGGCGTGCTTCAGCTTCTTTACAATATGTCTGACCAGGTTGTGGTAGGTCAGTTCTCCGGAGATCCGAACGCGCTTGCCGCGGTAGGCTCCACCGGCGCGCTTACAAATATGATCGTAAATCTTCTTATGGGTCTTTCGGTCGGAAGCGGCGTTGTCGTCGCTCAGTGCTTCGGCGCAAAGCTGGAAAAGGAAATTTCAAGAACGGTACATACCTCTTTGACCGTAGCGCTTATCGGGGGAATTATTTTCGGACTGATAGGTGTGCTGTCGGCAAGACAGATGCTTGAGCTTATGCGTACAAATGAAGACGTAATCGACAGCGCGACATTGTATATGACGATCATTTTCTGCGGGGTTCCGGCAAGCTCCGTATATAATTTCGGAGCCACTATACTACGCTCCGTGGGAGACTCGCGGAGTCCGCTTATTATACTCGCCACAACAGGTCTTGTTAACGTGGCATTTAATCTTATTTTTGTAATAGTATTTCATCTTGGGGTTGCCGGAGTCGCGATAGCTACGATAATTGCTCAGTATCTTTCCGCTATAGCGGTTGTGGCGCTGCTTATGAGGACCAATGAATGTTACCGGTTCCGATTCAGCAAAGTATGTATAGATAAAGAGATTTTCGGTAAAATACTTCGTATGGGTATTCCGTCAGGTATACAGGGAACTTTGTTTTCGCTGTCAAACGTAATGATACAGTCGTCTATAAACACCTTCCCGCCGACGACAATCTCGGGAAATACCGCGGGCTCCACAATAGACGGATTTACCTACACCGTCATGAACAGCTTCTACCACGCTTCACTTACCTTTACCGGTCAGAATTACGGCGCGGGAAAGCGGAAAAGAATATACAGGGTTTTATGGTATTCGCTTTTCCAGGTTACCGTTATCGGTATAGGCGTAGGCTTTATAGAGATCTGCTTTGCGCGGGAGCTGGCGTCACTGTTCGTTGACACAAGCCAGCCTCACGCCTCAGCTATAATAGAGGCTGCCGTGACACGCTTGGATTTTATGCTTAAATGCTATTTCCTATGCGGTATAATGGAAGTATTGACCGGTCATCTGCGCGGCCTTGGTTACTCAGTGGTTCCGATGTTATCATCCATGTTCGGAGCCTGTGTTTTCCGAATCGCTTGGATACTCTTCGTATTCCCGCTTGAAGCGTTTAATACTCCCATAGGTCTGTACTGGTCCTTCCCGCTTTCCTGGATCCTGACATGCGTACTTCATTTGATCACGTGCCTTGTGGCGGGGATCAAGCTTAAACGCACTATGCCGCAGGAGGTTCAGACCGCCTGAAATAATTGCCTGCCGCCATATTTCTCTGAGTATAGCTGAATACTGGCTGCTAAAATACCCGGTTACCGGTTTTATCTTAAATTATCAAAAATTATTAAGCCGTTAATCACACGGCGTGAAAGGATTTTTTATGAATTTACAGAAAATCTGGTCAAAGATCGCAGAGGCCGCCGAGGACGATTATTCCTCACTCACCGACAGCGAACGCGCGGCGTATAATATCAAAAATCTCATCGACGCTGTTAATGGGCGCGGACTGCTCAGCTACTATGAAAGTGACTGCGCGGACTATGCCGAGGACGTGGTCGAGGATCTGTACTCCGTCGGAATGGACGAGGTGGCTTCCATAATCGAAAACTCAAACGCGATATTTCCCGGAGGCTGTCCTCCTGAGGACGTTGACTCACGTCTGGAAATAATAGACAGCTGGGAGCATGAATACGATTCGCTTTATGAACAGTGGACTGACGACATACTTGAGTTTTCCGTTCCGCTTGAGCAGGCCTTTGAAAAGCTGATGACGGAGCTTGCCTGATAAATCCGTCCGGTTGTTCAGAGAAACAGTTTTCCGAATAGCCATATACACATCATAAACAGAGAATAGTTATAACCGGACATCAGGAATATGTAGGCGGCGGGTATCCAAAGCAAGAACAGGGTAACAAAGGAAACTGCCCGGCATATTTTTTCCGCTTTATCCGGAAGACAAACAAGCGATACGCCGGCAAGCAGGGCTTCTCCGCCGTCAAGGCATCTGACGGGCATTATGTTAAGTATACCAAGAAGCAGAGAGGACTCGGCGAGCAGCCGGGCTGCTCCTCCGCGTCCGCATAGAAGCGCGAAGGTTATAAAATTAACGGCGCAACCCGCGAGGCTGACGGTTATCTCCTCCGTAAAACTGCGGTAGCCCCTTTTGGCGTCTATTTCGAGGCCAAGGGGAGTTACCGCTATACGTTTTATACCGATGCCGAGAAGCAATAACATAATAATATGCCCGATTTCATGAAGCGCGGCAGCAGCGAGAGTAAGCATGCTTTCTCCGCTTTTATCCGCAAATGAGAGTATGAAAAGAACCAAGCTCAACAATGAGAATTTTATTTTCGGCATTTATTAGACCATTCCTTTCCTACGCCGGATCAGCGTTTTTGCGGTTGGCTCTTGGCAAATCTGTGCAGCGCTTTTGGGACCGAAGCCTTAAGGCGTGAAGTCACGCATAAAAAATTTTTCTCAAACTTTATCCTACACGTCAGTCAACCGAAAAAGCTTTCAGAGCTCCGATATAATTTTATATGTCTTAAACAATAAAAAAATGACATTAAAAGTCACAATTTAATGTGCATTATGTGAAAAAATGTCTGCTGTTTATTGTAGACTATTGACAAAATTAATTTTCTGACATATAATAATCAGAGTACGCTTTATTTGAAAGGAAGTCAGTTTAGAAATGGTCAAGGTTGTGAAATTCGGCGGAAGCTCACTGGCTGACGCAAATCAGTTCAGAAAGGTAATGAGGATCATAAATTCCGAAAACGACAGAAAGTACGTGATCCCCTCAGCTCCCGGGAAAAGAAGCGCGGAGGATATTAAGATCACCGATCTTCTATACCGTTGTTATGAAACGGCATCAAAAGGTGAGGATATATCTGAGCTGTTTTCTAAAATTACCGAACGGTACAACGGGATAATAAACGACCTGGGTCTTGATTTATCGCTTGACGAGGAATTTGAGGTCATCCGCCGATCCATGATTCATAAGGCGGGACGAGACTACGCCGCCAGCCGTGGGGAATATCTCAGCGGTATAGTGCTGGCAAACGCTCTCGGCTACAAGTTCATCGACGCCGCTGACATTATATTTTTCAGCGAGGACGGTACGCTGGACACTGAGCGCACGAACGAAGCTGTTTCCGAGATCCTGAAAAAATACGAGAACGCGGTCATTCCCGGGTTTTACGGGAGTATGCCAAACGATACCATAAAGACATTCAGCCGAGGCGGCTCGGATATTACCGGTTCTATAGTAGCGCGAGCGGTTGAGGCTGATCTATACGAGAACTGGACGGATGTCAACGGCTTTCTGATGGCGGATCCGCGAGTGGTAAAGAATCCGCTTACTATCGGTAAGATAACATACAGAGAGCTTCGCGAGCTTTCCTACATGGGAGCGACCGTTTTGCATGAGGACGCTATATTTCCGGTTCGTCGGGCGAATATTCCGATAAATATCAGAAATACAAATCATCCCGAGCAGGCGGGAACTATGATCGTATCGCACAGCGACAGCTATGATCACCAGCACATAATAACAGGTATCGCCGGCAAACACGGTTTCAGCGTCATAACGATAGAAAAGGATATGATGAATTCCGAATATGGCTTTGGCCGCAGAGTGCTTGAGGTGCTTGAAAAGGAACGTATTTCCTTTGAACATCTGCCATCGGGGATAGATACCATGAGCATAGTGGTCTCCTCAGATTCCATAGAAGGACGCAGGGAACGGATAATCGAAAAACTGAACGCGGCCGTTTTCCCGGATTCGGTTTCAATAGAGGATGACATAGCGCTCATTGCCGTGGTAGGACGCGGTATGAAGAACGCCAAGGGTACTGCGGCGAGGGTATTTAAAGCCATCGCCGACGCCGGTATCAATATCCGTATGATAGACCAGGGTTCCAGCGAGCTTAATATTATAATCGGAGTCAGTGAAAACGACTTTGAGGGCTCGGTAAATTCCATATATCAGGAATTTGTACACTAATTGAATTAACATTCCATTAACAATATTTTTTGTTTTTGTTTAACCTAAAGGGCTTTGACTGTGCTATAATAGTACAGTCAAGTACAGGGGCATAGCTCAGTTGGTAGAGCAGCGGTCTCCAAAACCGCGTGTCCAGGGTTCGAGTCCTTGTACCCCTGCCATCATTATCGGTCAAAAAAGATCCGACCGAGAAAACAAGAGAAAACGGGAGATTTCGAGAGATTTCTCCCGTTTTTTCGCGCCTAACTTTTTTTGAATTTCCATAGATCCATTTTCGATTTTTCTTCGAGTCGAAGGATTCGAACTACCGAAAATGCGATTTTTCAAGAACTGAATACGGAACGCAAGCGACCGGAAGGACTTGAACCCACGACAGGGTTTCAAATTCTTCCGGTTTTTTGCGTTCGACACAAAATGTTTACAAATAGTGCGCTACAAAAACACTCCATCCCTTCCATGGGAGGATCCGAA
>CALYAD010000058.1 GCA_944393415.1 uncultured Clostridia bacterium
GCTTACATTTCCACGCTGGCGTGGAAGGTATTTTTCAATCTTTTCGTATTGCTCTTGTGTTATTTCCATGCACTTATTATAACACGTGCAATTTAATTTGTCAATTAGTGTGAACAGATTCTAATAATAGCTTTTTCGGTATCGCCAAAACATGTACTATCTTACATTATACTCCATATTTCAGGTTTTGTCAACACAATTGCATACCCCAGATATTGCTATAGCTTATGTATGATCGTATGTTTAAATATTAAAGATATTCGATATCCTTATGCAAAAACCCCCGTGTTGATGCCGTTTTACGGGGAGCGTCTTATCAGTGTCAGAGTAATGATGCGTAGTACGGTCCGGAATATAAATAATATTCAGCATCGCCGTCCGCATGGGTGTGACTGTATTTAAAACCCGCCTTTTCAAAGGCTTTCTTAGAAACGGTGTTGTCCGGGAAAATACAGGCGCAAGCCTTGTGTATGGTTTTTCCTATAATCAGATCTCCGTTATCGAGCAGTTCACGTAACGCTGAGCTTCCGACGCCCCGCCCTCTTTCAGCTGGAGATATAATATATTCAGCTATGTAGTATGTCTCTTCATCGGAAGATAGAACAATTATTCCGACGGGAACATTTTCGTTCAAAATAATTTTAGCCCAGAAGTTTTCGTTGTATTTAATCTTTGGCTGACCAATCCAATATTTAAAATACTCCGCAAAACCGTCATCGCACCCGGTGTATTTTTTCCCCTCTTTGTCAAACCATGATTCGATCAAATAGTCAAACCGAGGGGTATAGTCAATCCAACCGTATTTTAACATAAATCTGCCGTCTCCTTATACCGATTTCGGGCTTTGCTTTACCGCGCGAAAGTCAAAAGGCGTGTTTTTAACTTCTGACGTTATTTAGTATCTAAACATCGGATCCACGGGATAAAGTATTTATAATTTTTGTACTGCGCTTACGCTTCGGTAAGTAAATTTTTATCCGAATACTGCTATCGGATGAACATCGCGTCGCCGAAAGAAAAGAACCGATATTTTTTCTTAACAGCTTCTTTATATGCCGCAAGAATGTTTTCTCTGCTGGAAAATGCGCTGACAAGCATAATAAGTGTGCTCTCGGGCAGGTGAAAATTGGTTATAAGTCCGTCTATGGCTTTGAATTTATATCCCGGATAAATATAGATGGCTGTTTCTCCGTCTCCCGCCCTGATTTTGCCGTTTTCATCGGATACGCTCTCAAGTACCCGGCAGGAGGTAGTGCCTACGGCGATAAGCTTACCCTTACGGTTATTTATAGAGTCGGCTGCCTCCTCATCTACAGAAAACCATTCCGAGTGCATGGTATGGCTCTGTATTTCCCTTTCCTTGACCGGACGGAAGGTTCCGAGTCCTACGTGCAGCAGTACCGTAACTATTTTTACACCTTTCGCCGCTATCTTTTTCAGCAGCTCGTCTGTAAAGTGAAGCCCGGCGGTAGGCGCGGCGGCAGAGCCTTCCTCCTTTGCGTAAACGGTCTGATATCTCTCCCGGTCAAACGCACGCGAGGTAATATACGGCGGGAGCGGCATCTCTCCGAGTCTGTGTATTTCGTCGTCCGTTTTCCCGTTTTCCGCCGTAAATGTAAGTATACGGTTTCCGTCCTCTTTTATTTCGTTAATTACGGCACACAGCTCTCCGTTTCCGAATATAATTTTATCGGAAGGTCTGCATTTCCTTCCCGGACGCACGATGACCTCCCATCTGTCGTCCTCCAGTCTGCGCAGAAGCAGTACCTCGACCGCCGCTCCGGTATCTCTCCTGCCGATCAGTCTGGCGGGCATTACTTTTGAACGATTCAAAACAAGAACGTCTCCCGCGTTAAGGTAATCTATGATATCGCAGAAATGACGGTGCTCGAGCTCACCGCTCTTTCTGTCCATTACCATAAGCCTTGAAAGATCCCTTTTTTCCGACGGAGTCTGAGCGATAAGCTCCTTGGGAAGATCGTAATAAAAATCAGAGGTGAGCAGTTCGGTATTGATCGGTACATTTTTTATTGTTTCTGACATGATTTTTTCTAAACTCCTTGACACAGAGATATTTTTGTGATAGAATTATTCAAAACAAAGCTATATGTGATAGAGGCGCATACCGCGATCAGTAAGCTTTTCCGATGGAGCTCCGACTCCGCTGAAGGAAAAAACGAAAGGCGCGGAATGCCGAAGTCTTTCTTTGGTCGGAGAAAAAGAAATTCTGGTCCCAAAGAAAGCGGAGCGCGGTTCCGCTTTCCCGGATTAATAGTCCACGGACTGTCATCATAAAATGATGGAGTGCTATCTCGTTATATTATCATAGCAGATAATATATCCGATGCCGGACTTCATCCCGGCTTTTTTTATACTGTTTAACGGAAACAAGAAAGGAAAGCAATAATATGAGTACAAGCAAAAAAACTGTTTTTACCGGCTCGGCCGTGGCGGTGATCACACCGTTTCGCGATGAAAAGCTCGATTATGACGCGCTCGGCAAAATAATAGATTTCCAGATAGACAACGGCACGGACGCCATCGTTATCTGCGGAACCACCGGAGAATCGTCCACGCTTACGGACGAGGAGCATATTGAAGCGATAGCCTATACCGCCGAACGTGTCTCAAAACGTGTACCGGTGATCGCCGGAGCCGGCTCCAACGATACCAAATACGCCGTCTGGCTCTCGCGCGAGGCGAAAAGAGCAGGCGCTGACGCGCTGCTTCAGGTTACACCGTATTACAACAAGGCGACCCAGAAGGGGCTTATACGCCATTTTCTGACTATAGCCGAGGCGGCGGATATCCCAAACATACTTTATAACGTTCCCTCGCGTACCGGCTGTAATATCTCGCTTCCCGTGTACCGGGAGCTCGCGAAGCACCCGAATATAGTCGCCACCAAAGAGGCAAGCGGAAATATCAGCGCGATAACCCAGCTCTTTGCGGAGTGCGGAGACGAGCTTGACGTTTACAGCGGAAACGACGATCAGATAGTTCCGTTGCTTTCGCTCGGAGCTAAGGGAGTTATATCCGTTCTTTCTAACGTTATGCCGAAGGAAACGCACGATATCTGCCGACTCTTCTTTGAGGGGAAAATATCTGAGAGCGCAAAGCTTCAGCTGTCGCTTCTCGATCTGATCGGCGCTCTCTTTACGGAAGTGAATCCGGTGCCGGTGAAAGCGGCCATGCACATGATGGGCTTTTGCACGGAGGAAATTCGGCTTCCGCTCT
The DNA here is from genome assembly GCA_944393415.1 of uncultured Clostridia bacterium. Lineage (GTDB taxonomy): Bacteria > Bacillota > Clostridia > Oscillospirales > CAG-272 > SIG673. Next base: position 3,238 of record CALYAD010000058.1, read on the forward strand.
GCGAAATGGAGGACGGAAACCTCGAAAAGCTCCGCGCGGTAATGGTAAGGCATGGACTTATATAAATAACAAAATCTTACATCCAATTCGGGAAATACGCGGTTTAACGCTTAAAATTTTTGATTAAAAAACTATAAAAACGGTTTTGCGCCGCATAGCGGATAAAGCGTGAAAGTATCGTTAAATCGCGGCAGTGTTTGGACGGTTTTACGCAAAAATTTTCGAAAATTTATCATATCTATTTAAGCCTGCGGCGGTATGGAGACTATCTTGAAAGATAAATTTTATCGCGTCAAGCTGCCGACGTATTCACGCATAAATTTTCCGAAAATTTTCATGTCTATTAAAAACCGATAAAAACGGTTAAAACCGATGAAAACGGTTAAAAACCGATGAAAACGGTTTTTTTAGCTGCCTGAAGGCAGCATGGGGGATTAAAATGAATGAAGTAAAAATTATACTCGCCGGAGCAGGCGGAAGAATGGGAAAGGCGGTCATTGCCGCAGCAAATGAAAGCGACAAGGTAAGTATTATCGCGGGAGTTGACATAAACCCTATGCAGTCGGAGTTTCCGGTTTATCTTGGGATAAGCGAGGTTTCACCGAAGCTGGGAGCCGATGTGATAGTGGATTTTTCACATCATACCGCAATCGAGGGGATACTCAGATACGCTGTCGCCTCAAGCTGCGCGGCGGTTATTTGCACAACCGGTCATACGCCCGAGGAGCTTGACATGATAAAAAAAGCGTCGGAAAAAATACCTGTTTTCCGCTCGGGGAATATGTCGCTTGGCATAAATCTGCTTATGGCTCTTGTAAAAAAAGCCGCAGAGGTGCTGGAGGGCTATGATATCGAAATTATAGAAAAGCACCATAATCAAAAGCTCGATGCGCCGAGCGGAACCGCGCTGATGCTTGCGGAAGCGGCTGAGAAAGGGGTCAGTTATCAGCCGGAGCTGATTTACGACCGACATCAGGTGCGAAAGAAAAGAGAGAAAAACGAGATCGGAATACATTCAGTGCGCGGAGGAAATATAGTAGGGGAGCACGAGGTAATGTTTGCCGGTCCGGAGGAAATAGTCACACTTTCGCACAGCGCGTCATCACGAGACGTGTTCGCGCGCGGAGCTGTTAAAGCCGCCGTCTTCATGAAAGGCAGGCCCGCCGGTATGTATGACATGCAGGACGTAATAAATGAAAGTGTTTGAAGGAATCGGAAGCGTTTGAGCTGAACGGGCTGCTCTCACAATATTCCTGAAACTTCTTCTGAAAAGGTATATGTCTGATATCATCAGGCGAAGATGTGATAACCCGCTTGATAAAATCCGAATACATTTCCCTTAAAAAAAAGTTTTTGGGAAGTTTAAGAAACACTTTTTTCAAAAAGGGTTTCTAAAAAAAACTATTTAATGGCTGAGTAAATCTTTAGCTGATAAGATTTTGACTCAGCCCTTTTTTATATAAAAAAGCGGAAGCTGAAGAAATTATGGCAGCCCCCGCTTATAGTTCAGACAAAATGCTTCCGCCCGAAAGGTCTTAGTTGTATACAGGCGGCTGAGCGCTGCTTTTTGCGCTCAATAACGTGTGTTTTAGTACGCCGATCAGCATACGCCATATGCGAGCATGGAGCGCGCTACCTTCATAAAGCCCGCGATGTTTGCGCCGGCGACGAGGTTGTCGGTCATGCCAAACTCCTCGGCGGCCGCTGCGCTCTTATTATAAATATCCTCCATGATGCCCTCAAGCTTCGCGTCGACTTCCTCGAATGTCCAGCTGTAGCGCATGGAATTCTGAGTCATTTCTAGTGCGGAGGTCGCGACGCCGCCGGCGTTGGCAGCCTTTGCGGGACCAAAGAGAATTCCGTTCGACTGGAATACGTGTATTGCCTCAGGGGTTGAGGGCATGTTCGCGCCCTCCGCGACGGCCTTAACGCCGTTTCTTACCAATGCTTTTGCGGATTCCTCGTTAAGCTCGTTCTGAGTTGCGCAGGGAAGAGCGATATCGCAGGGAATAGACCAGATCCCGGAGCAGCCTTCCTTGTACTCGGCGTCCTTGTGAACATCGACGTATTCCTTGATCCTTCCTCTGCGGACCTCCTTGATCTCCTTTACGAGCGCGAGATCAATGCCGTTTTTATCATATATGTAACCGTTGGAGTCGGACATAGCGACTACCTTGGCGCCGAGTGCCGTCGCCTTTTCGTTTGCGTAGATAGCGACGTTTCCGGAGCCGGAGATAACTACGGTCTTGCCCTTAAAGGATTCGCCCTTGGCGGCAAGCATTGCTTTCGTGAAGTAGCACAGGCCGTACCCGGTTGCCTCTGTTCTTACAAGGGAACCGCCGTATGTAAGCCCCTTCCCGGTAAGTACGCCGGCAAACTCGTTGCGTATACGCTTGTATTGACCGAACATATAGCCTATCTCGCGCGCTCCGACGCCTATATCGCCGGCAGGAACGTCGGTATCCGCCCCGATATGTCTGCACAGCTCGGTCATAAAGCTCTGACAGAAGCGCATTACCTCCGCGTCGCTCTTTCCTTTGGGATCGAAATCGGAGCCTCCCTTGCCGCCGCCTATCGGAAGTCCCGTGAGTGAGTTTTTAAAGATCTGCTCAAAGCCGAGAAATTTTATAATTCCCTCGTATACGGAAGGATGGAAGCGCAGACCTCCCTTGTACGGACCTATCGCGCTGTTGAACTGGACGCGGAAGCCCCTGTTTACCACTACCTCTCCCTTGTCATTGACCCATGGCACTCTGAACTTTATGATTCTTTCCGGTTCCACTATGCTTTCAATAACTCCCTTTGTAATAAACTCGGGATACTTTTCGCATACCGGCTCGAGCGATTCGAGAACCTCGCTTACAGCCTGATGAAACTCCGGCTCTCCGGGATTTCTTTTTATAACTCTTTCCATGAGATCGGCAAGATACGCGTTTTTGATAGCCATTGTTTTATTCTCCTTTTTGCATATTAATAGTGTTGCTTAAAACTCTACCTCTTTATTATAAGGCATGCTCGCTGTTTTGTCAATAAGAAGGCTGTTTTTTGCGGTTTTTTTGCATTAAAAAAATTGTTTTTTTTGATATACCGGCTGAAAAAATAACATAATAGAGTTGAATGGAATACAATGGGTTATATGTTAAAAAGTTCTTAATAAATTCTTATGAATTAAATTCATAATATGTTGTTATAATATATAAAGTGTTACTTGTTCGTTTTTACGTCTGACTGATTAGCGTCCGGTCTGTGGGATACGGAATGCGCGGTCGGAAAACAAAAAGCTTAAGCCGCTAATTCTATTCGGAGAATTTTTCTGTTTATTTCCGGCTTAAGTTTTTAAGCGTGCTCATGTTTTTAAACGTAATGAATTTGATCGTTTACCGGTCGGTAACATTATATTTGACGCGGGTATCCGGTTTTGATCAGGCATTTAATCCTGTATTCGCGTCGTGGTTACATAGGCGTCGGGGTTTTTATCGCAGAGATGTATCCGACGGTGTTTTAGTCGCGCAGATCGCGTAGGAAAGGATTTTTATGGCAAAAAAAGAAAAAACAAAACTATTGCCGCTGAGAGTGTTTTCGCTTGGCGGTATCGATGAGATCGGTAAAAACATGACCGTTCTGGAATACGGCGACGATATAATTATTGTCGACTGCGGTCTTGGTTTTCCTGACGATGAAATGCTGGGGGTCGATTTGGTGATCCCGGATATTACTTACCTTACCGAAAATATCGATAAGGTAAGGGGGATAGTTCTGACACACGGTCACGAGGACCACATCGGGGCGCTTCCGTATATACTTAAAACAATACACGCGCCTGTATACGGTACGAGACTTACGCTCGGTATAGTGGAAAACAAGCTTATGGAGCATCGCTTTGAGGTGCAGCCGAGGCTGCTTTGCGTCGAGGCGGGCGACACGGTAAGGCTGGGGGTCTTTACGGCTGAGTTTATTCACGTCAACCATTCCATAGCGGACGCCTGCGCGATCGCGATACGCACGCCTCAGGGTATAGTGTTTCATACCGGAGATTTTAAGCTCGATCTTACCCCGATCGAAGGAAATGTGATGGATATCGCCCGTATCGGCGCTATAGGCAACGAAGGCGTCAGACTTCTGCTCTGCGAATCTACCAATGTTGAGCGCCCGGGCTATACACCGTCGGAAAAAAATGTAGGGCGCTCCCTTGAGGATATTTTTTCTAAAAATAAGGATAAACGCATAGTTATAGCGACCTTTTCCTCAAATGTTCACCGCGTCCAGCAGATAATAGACATAAGCGCGAGAATGAACCGTAAGGTAGCGATCACGGGACGGTCCATGCTAAATATCGTCAGCGCGGCTATACGTTTGGGTTATATGAACGTTCCGGACGGCGTGCTGATCGATATAAATGAGATACGGCGCTTCAAGCCGGAAAGTCTTACTTTGGTCACGACGGGAAGTCAGGGTGAGCCTATGTCCGCGCTTTACCGTATGGCGATGTCCGCGCACGATAAGGTGGAGCTGGGAGCGAAGGATGTTGTGATCATATCGGCGCACGCTATCCCGGGGAATGAAAAGCTGGTCGGAAAGATAGTCAACGAGATGTTCAAAAAGAACGTGACGGTGCTTTACGACTCTCTGGTGGAGGTCCATGTTTCCGGGCACGCCTGTCGGGAGGAAATAAAACTGATGCACGCGCTGACAAAACCGGAATTTTTCATGCCGGTACACGGCGAATATAAGCATCTTATCTGTCATAAGGCGCTTGCGGAGGAAATGGGAATGCCTTCAAACCATATATTCGTGTCTCCCGATATCGGTCATGTACTTGAAATAACCGAAAGCGGGGCTAAATGGAACGGTACCGTTCCCGCCGGTAAGGTGCTGGTGGACGGGTACGGAGTGGGGGATGTCGGAAACATTGTGCTCCGTGACAGAAAGCATCTCTCCGAGGACGGGCTTATCGTGATAGTCGCAACTGTAGACAGCCGCGACGGATATATAGTATCCGGACCGGACATGATCTCCCGCGGTTTTGTATATGTGCGGGAGGCTGAGGGGCTTATGGAGCAGACGCGGGCAATTGCGCGGGACGTAATTAACGAATGTCTTGATGAAAACAATCATGACTGGGCGGACGTGAAAAACCGCATAAAGGACGCGCTTACACGGTTTCTGTCCGGCAAGACCGGCAGAAAGCCGATGATCCTGCCGGTCATAATGGATATATGATAATTCGGGCTCAGGTTCGGGAACTATATTCTGCTTAATATCGGACCGCACAGAAATCACCCGCTATCCATCAAAGATAACGGGTGAATTTTTGTGTATTCAAATGAAGATTTTGACTTAAGGTTTGACCCACATTCGGTCAGAAGCTCGTTATTGCGAATGCGGAACCCCAGGGAAGATTTGATGAAACATAGATGTTAGAATAGTTTTCCCATCCGAAATGAGCGATAAATTTAGAACTCGTTGTATATCCATAAACCGTCACTGCGTGGTTAATACTGCTTCCGTATAAGTATTTTATCGGTATAATACAGTCATTCTTTTCTGTATTTAATACGCAGGTAAGATACGAGATTAAAAATAGCGCATCCGACTATGAAAGGCAACGTTATAAGTCCGATAATGATATAGAATTCTTCGGATACATTATATCCGTCTCCGGAGCTGAATATCTGTAGATTAAGAAAGTACATCAGCTCGGCGAGGACAAATATGCCTGCCGGGATAGCCATGCCGAGGATGCGGGATCTTTTTCCGCCGCGTGTGAGATATCCGGTAAGTACTCCGAAAAGAAGGAAAATTATCATAAGCACCGGCATATATCCGCCTCCAAGTGATGTGAAGACTTCGTTGTAAATTAACACTATACTCTTCCTTTCCCTTATTTTATCTGTTTTGATATACTATTTAGTTTCCTGAGTTGCCCTCAGCGATTTGTTATGCAGGAACATAGTTACTATCGTACTTAGCGTCAATGCTGTCGACGAAAAAATGAAAATGTACAAATAGGAAATGCTGTACTTGTCAAATACCGTAAAGATAACTGCAGTAAATAAAATAATCAAAATAGCAGTAAAGATGTGCAGTACAACAAGTAGTATCCTATTTTGGAAATTTTCACTGATATAAACGGGAAACAGAAGAGAGAGCTCCAGCATTGTCATGCCGTATACAAAGAAAGCAAGCTCTTCCCACATAACAAAATATATCGCGTTACTCCCGTATTCCAAAAAATAATAGACCAGAAAATCCAATGCTATTAATGAAACTGCAAATCCAAACATCGTCAGAATATAGCTTGGGTATTCTATTCTATCCTGCATGCAGAGCTTAATCAGCAGTGCAGGAAGCGGCAATATAATCATCGGCAGTATTGTAGGAGCGGCAGTATCAAATAAAAAATATAATATTGCTCCCACAACAACACTGAACAACAGCGTGCATAATATTATATGCCATAATTTCCATGCATTGGTTTTAGTATTGATAGTACAGTGCATATGCTCCTCCACCTACCCACACTTCATAATCAGTGTTTGATATATTTAAACTAAGTTTATCAGATTTTTAATCGAGGTGAATAAAAAAAGCGCACGAAAATAAAGAGAAGTCCCTTTTTCGTGCGCATATCATCAAGTTTACCCGATGTATGAAACACGTTCGGGAAAATTAATGGTTTACACCTATATTATAGCAAACTATTTTACATTTGTCAATAGTTTTTTAAAAGTATGTGATTAAATTACATTATTAGAACCGTAATGCTGAAATAAAGCAGTACAGTCCCCGCGTCTACAAGAGTAGTCAGTACCGGAGACGCCACCAGCGCCGGGTCAAGCTTCAGGCGCTTTGCCAGCATGGGCAGGGTGCAGCCGAGAATCTTTGCGAGCACCACGGCGCCTATAAGGGTTATTCCGACCACGATCATCTCTTTTCCCATACCGCCGGCAGTGTGATAATACAGCTTGTCAAGTATCCACAGCCGTCCTGCGTTCGCCACTGCGAGGGTAACGCCGACTATCAGCGCAATGCGGAATTCCTTATAGAGCACCTTAAGATAATCGCGCAGTCGGAGTTCTCCTGTGGCAAGTCCGCGGATAATTATGGCGGTGCTTTGAGAACCGCTGTTTCCGCCGGTGTCCATAAGCATCGGAATGAAGGAAACGAGAAGAGCGGTAAGGGCGTTTTCATACTCGGTTATTATCATGCCGGTAAACGTCGCCGATATCATCAGCACAAGCAGCCAAAGTATCCTTTTTTTGGCGTGTATAATCACCGGAGTCTTGAGATAGCTGTCCTCAAGCGGAGACACGGCCGCCATTTTCATAAACTCGTCGTCGGTTTCGTCCCGGATAACATCCATAGCGTCGTCGAAGGTTATTATTCCGACCAGCCGGTTTTCCGCGTCAACCACGGGCAGAGCGATAAGATCGTACTTTTCTATTAAGTGTGCGACATCCTCCGCGTTATCGGTGGTTTTACAGGAGATAAAATTGGTCTCCATCAGGTTTTCGATCTTTTCCTCCGGCTTTGATAGCATAAGCTTCTTTGCGCTGACTATCCCGATAAGAACCCTTCCGGGATCCGTGACATAGCAGGTATAGATCGTTTCCTTGTTGACTCCGTCGCGGCGGATGCGTATGAAAGCCTCGGAAACCGTCATATCCTTTTTCAGGTTAACGCATTCCACCGTCATTACAGTTCCGGCGCTGTTTTTCGGGTAGTTTAGTACCTCGTTGATTATTTCCCGTTTTTCGGGGGGAGTGTTTTTCAGAATCCTTCTGACTATCGCCGCGGGCATCTCCTCGATAATGTCGACCGTGTCGTCGACAAAGAGCTGACCGAGCATTTCCTGCAGCTCAAGGTCGCTGAAGGCGTGGATAAGATTTTCCTGAAGATCGGCGTCCATTTCAACAAAGGTTTCGGACGCAAGCTCCTTAGGGAGCAGACGGTACGCGACCGGAAGCAGCTTTTCGGGAAATTCCGAGAGCATGGCCGCCAGATCCGTCGGATTTTGAGTTTCGAGCAGAGCCCGAAGCTCAGGGAACTTATGTTCCTCAAGCAGTTTAATAGCCGTTTCTTTCATAGCTTTAGCCTTTCCTTTCTGTTGCGGGATAAGTTATAGGAAAGACAATCAGACTAAAGCGTCGGGCTTGGGAAATCGGGTTTAATAAGCTATCGGCGCCAATATAACCGTTTTGGGGTAACGGCGTTTTGTTTCGAGCTTCGGTATAAGCCCGATTTTTTACAGGTCGAAAACGATCGGACGGGAGCGTCGACTGATCGCTTCCGACGTACTTTGCCCAACGCCCGTTAGATTGCCGTATCCTCCGTCCATTCGTTTTCACCTCTCTTTTGTTAAATAATATCGCGCGTGTTGACCTCGCGTCTATTTTATTATATTTCATTTTTTTTATTTTGTCAATCTTTTTTAAATTTCCAAATTTACGAAAATTATAATTATATTTATTGCTTTTTTGAGCAATAATAAACAAAGTCGAGCGGAGAATGTAGTGTTTTAGGGCATTTGGGTCATACCGTAATGTTACGATTTTGCTATGGAACAGAAATTTTCAATCGAAATGATATATCAAGTAAGAAAGGCATACCCTATAATGCAGGGTAAAGGTGATCAACATGAATATTTGGCACGGCTTCCCGGATGAAAAGATAACGGGTGAGAGATTTTACAGCGTAATAGAGATCCCGAGCGGATCAAAAAACAAATACGAGCTTGATAAGGATACCGGGCTTCTTAAACTTGACCGCGTATTGTACACATCAACAAGATACCCCGCAAACTACGGTTTTATACCAAGAACTCTTGCATGCGATAACGATCCGCTCGATGTACTGGTGCTTTGCCAGGAGGCGATATTTCCGATGACGCTTGTTGAATGCTTCCCGATAGGCGTGCTTAAGATGACGGACGGAAGTGATACGGACGAAAAAATAATCGCCATACCCTTCGGAGATCCTACTCTTTCTGGGTACAGCGATATAAATGAGCTTCCAAAACACCGTTTTGAGGAAATAAGGCATTTTTTCAGCGTGTATAAAGAGCTTGAGGGCAGACAGACGAGTGTGGAAAATCTGTATGGCAGAAGCGAGGCTGTAAGGATAATAAACGAGTGCAAGGATAAATACAAAGCTGTTTTTTCCGATTCCTCCGCCGCATATGTTTGATTATGGTATTTACTGCTTAAAAAGTTTTTTAAGCTGATTTCGCTTTGCTTTTTCTCGTCTTCACAGATAGTGTCATGACCGTCATATCGTCGTTTTGTCCGTTGATCTCCATAGCCTTAGCAAGGATCGTGTCGGAAAGCTCCTGGGGAGAGAGCGTGGAATTTCCGGTGAGCACGTTGGTTATCCAGGCATCCTCGGAGGGATCGGACGCCACCCCGTCGCTCATCATGACCACGGTGTCGCCGTCCTGCAGATCAAAGCTCAGTTCCTCGGGATACGCGTCGCGGTTTATCCCTACCGGCATACTCTGTGCGTTAACGCAATACACCGCTCCGTTTCGGAGTATATACGAAGCCGCCGCTCCGCTTTTCAGGAATTCGGCTCCTCCGCTTACAAGATCAAGCTGCATGATATCTACGGTGGTAAAAAATTCTCCGCCGCGTTTTCTCAGCAGGTCTCCCAGCATTTCCACCGCCAGGCTTTTCCTTATATTGCAGCGAAGCAGCTTTTCAAGAAGCGAGGACGCAAGCGCGGAACAGCTCGCCGCCTCGCTGCCGCTTCCCATACCGTCTGTCAGTATGGCGTAAAAGTATCCGTCGGCGACACTGAAGGTGAACGCGGAATCGCCGCTGCAGCTTTCCCCTTTTTTGGTCGCCCTGGCATATGCCGCGTCCGCGGTCAGCTGCTCTGAAGGCAGAAAGACCATGCATCCGCCGTTATGTGCGGTGAAAAACGGAGCGGAAAACTCGGTATTGCATACCTTTGAAAAACTCTCTCTGAGCTTTTCGCCGCACGCCGCCGCCCTTGACGGATTTATTCCGTAGGCATATATTCTTTTGCGCCGCTCTCCCATGACGGAGATCGAATCCGGACGAAACCCAAGCGCTCCCGCGGCGCGGAAAACGGCGTTTTCGGAGCGCCTGTCGGGAATATAATCGACGCGCGATTCTTCGGCGAGATCAGAGAGAATCTCAGAGAGCGCGCGGTATTCTCGTCCGGTCTCGGAGCTTTCTCTCTGCTCATTGCCCGACTCACGCTCGCTGAGCGTTTTTATTTCCTCGGTCAGTTCCTTAAGTCTGATACAATGCTCGGAAAGGTATTTAGGTATTTTTTTGGAGGCATCGGTTACCCCGGAGGCGAATTCGAGGCTCATTTTCCTGACCGATTCATATGTGTTCTGTTTTTCGGCCTCCCAGCATACGGGGCTTATGGGGCAGCTGTCGCAGAAATGTGAGCATACGGTCTTGCATACATTATCCGCAAAAGATATATTGTCCGCGTCAGGAATATTACGGACGCTGTCCGACAGCTCGCAGAAGGCGTCGGAAAGTCTGATAAGCCGCTCGTATTCGCCGTATCTTCTGAGCGAATCGTTGTTCATGCCGCTCACAGCACGTCGCTCCTCCTCGGAATCCGTTTTCGGGAAAGGGAAGCGCTCGGGCATAAAATCGTACCTTATAACGGGAGAGGCGACCGCGATGGCAATTATCGCCTCGGGGACAAATGTCAGCAGGGCATCGTATCCGTTAATCAATACTGCCAGAGCCGCGCCCGCAAACGACGAAATTCCTGCCGCGGGCAGCACCCCGATCGCGAAAAAAATGCCTGCGACAGCGCCGATAGCCATTATCGGTAAAATATATCCCGCCCCAGCGGCTATATAACCGAGTATCGCTCCGATGTAAGCCCCTCTCAGCATACCTCCGCGTTTGGCGCAGATAAGCGTGAGAAATACAGCTATCAGAGTGGATAGCGAACAACCTGCGTACCGAATATCGGATGCCGAATATACGATCGCGGAAAACATCAGTGTCATACTGATTTCGTAAATTATTCTTTGTGCCGTTTTGCGGTTCCCGGGAACAGGCACAGGGCAGCCGGTAAAGTATAGCGACATTGCCCCGCACAGTACCGGGGACGCGGTCAGAGTTGCGAGCAGATCCACCCATACCTCGGGATAGACGCCGGATGATATCAGATGGAGAGCACCCTGCAGAAGACAGAGAACCGCCGAGGCGCCGAGCTTCATATGCGCCGGCTCGGTGAAGAGCTTATGTCCTTTTTCGTCGTCAAGCAGCCAACGGCAGGCTATAAGACGCAAAAGGAATATCACCGTAAGCGCGGTATAACGCGCAAGCGTACCGTTCCCGGTAAGATATGAGCCATACATTGCGCCGATGTACGCTCCGGGGGTGAATACCGACGAGGCGCAGAGAAAGGCATCTGCCAGCGGAAGACCTATGGATTTTTCAGTAAAGGGCAGAGTGACAAAGGAAAAAAGCACGGCGGTAAGCGCGGCGGCGGCGTAACCCGCAAGCAGTATAAAACGTTCCTTTGCCGTACTCTTACCGAACATGGAGCTGATTTTATCGCTCCATTTTACGTAAAGCTCCTCGGCGCTGAATTTATTTCGTTCAGTCATATTTCCAACATCCCTTCTTTTTTGTTTCCGACATTTTACCAGAACCCATTTTTAACAGAGTACCGTCAAAAACAGTATGAAATAATTTTACATTAATGCAGACGCCGAAAGCGTCGAAACCTGCGGTGAAAAAGTATAAAGCGTTAGTCTTTTTTTTACAAAATATATTTTTTTTCCGCTTGCAAATATCAATAAAAATCCGTATAATTATATTAGCGTACCGATACGACTGAAAAACGGCTTCGAGCCGGGGCGAAAGGTGGTGAAAAATGCAGATATGTTTTTTAAGAAAAAACTTAATAAAGAGTCAAAAAAACCGAAAGCGGCGGTGTTTGTGGATTTTGAGCACTGGTATATTTCTCTGAGCAAGCTACATTACAGAAAACCCGATATAAAAGGATGGCGGGACAGTCTTTTATCTGAATTTGAACTTGATGAGATTTATTTCTTCGCGGATTTTTCAAACCCTTCTCTTCAGACTGAGGTGCGGAATATCAGAGCGGTAACTAATTTTATTATTGAAACGGGCAGTAATCAGATAAACAAAAAGGATTTTACTGATTTTATCATGCTTGACAGAATATATCAGACAGCGTTCAGCCGAGATGACATAGACGTATACATAATTTTTTCCGGGGACGGACATTTCGCGTCCGTGGTCAGATTTCTGACCTCCAAACGTCATAAAAAGGTATATGTTTACGGTGTAAGGGATGCTATCAGCCAGCAGCTTATAAATTCGGCGACACAGGTAAGGGAAATACCTGATCCCAAAACCTCCGCGAAGGGATATTATTATCCGATACTGAATAATCTCGACTATTTGGAAAATTGTCAGGAGGCGGGAAAAAACATCCACCCGACATTCGGCGCGACTGTTGAAGCGGTCTCAAGGTATTACAAGCTCGAGGCGGGGGACGTTAAAGATTCCCTTGTCGAGCTGATAGAGGGAGGATATGTCAGACAGGTGGGAGTGGAATTCCGCGACCATCAGATCAAGGAGCTGAGAGTGAACTGGCAAAAGGCTATTGAAGACGGAATATGGTCAAAACGTTAAGAATTAGATAGAACGGTAATATAAAAAAGCGTGTCGGTACGTTTTTAGTTATAATCAGACGGGGGCTGTCGCAAAGAGACAGCCCCTCAGCCTTTAAAAAAAGCCGATTCCACAAAAATAATATATAAAAAGTTTTTGGTCAAATGGGCAAAGCCCCTGTCTTTTCTGCGGAGGACGAAATTATAAGACTTCCACGTTTGTGCATATTGTTATGTGCTTACTGTTTTTTACAACCCTTAGTCTGTAGAAAAAGTCTGTCACGGGTCGGATTTATTGGACAGACTATCCTTCAAGTACTTTTCTATGAGTTAAAGCAGACGGGATATTTGATATCCGTCTTTTTTCGGGAGCCATTATTAAAATGCGTTCTTACGGAAAAATCCTCTGAGGGCTGAAAAATTTTGACTAATACTTTTGAGAAAAAATTAACAAAATTGTTCTATATTTTTTGTTCAATATATTGTAGAATGATTAGTAAACTGAAAAAGAGACGGTTTATAACGGAATTTCAAGCGGAATTATCGTTTTATTGTGGAGAATACGGCAATGGCAGAGAATAAAAGAGACTATTACGAGGTGCTCGGCATAAGCAAGACCGACGACGAAAACCAGATCAAAAAAGCGTACCGCCAGATGGCGAAAAAATATCATCCCGATATGAATCCGGGAGATAAGGAAGCCGAAGCTAAATTCAAGGAAGTAAACGAAGCGTACGCGGTGCTCAGCGATCCGGAAAAGAAACAGATATATGACCAGTACGGTCACGACGGTCTGGACCCGAACGCGGGCGCGGGAGGCTTTGGCGGGTTCGGAGGCTTCGGCGGAGTGGATCTCGGAGACATTTTCGGCAGCTTTTTCGGCGGTGGCTCCTCCTCTCAAAGAAGAAACGCTCCGAGGCGCGGAGATGATATAACCTACCGAATGGTCATAACCTTCGAGGAGGCGGCTTTCGGCTGCACTAAGGAATTAAAATACAACAGGATCGAAAGCTGCCGTGAATGCGGAGGTACGGGAGCGGAAAAGGGTACGGAGCCGGAGATCTGTCCCAGATGTAAGGGAACGGGTACCGTAACCGTCACTCAGCGGACAATGTTCGGAATGATGCAGTCGCAGAAGACCTGCGATTCCTGCCGCGGAAGAGGAAAGATAATAAAAAAGCCGTGCCAGAACTGCAAAGGCACAGGAAATATAAAGCTGTCTAAAAAGATAGAGGTAAACATACCCGCCGGAGTGGACGACGGCGGAAGGATATGTTTACGAGGTCAGGGAAACGCCGGAGTTAACGGAGGAGGATACGGAGACCTTTATATTATAGTTTCGCTTAAGCCGCACGAGCTGTTCGAGCGTAGGGGGAACGATCTGTTCTGCGAGGTGCCGGTATCTTACCAGGATTTGGTGTTGGGCGGGGAAATAGAGGTTCCTACGCTCGAAGGGACGGTAAAATACACTATTCCGGAGGGGACACAGACCGGCAGTCGGTTTATGCTGAAGGGAAAGGGCGTCGTTGTTTATAATACCAAAAACCATGGAGATCTTTATTTTACCGTGGTGCTTGAGACACCGAAAAATCTTTCACCCGAGGCGAAAGAGGCTTTAAAGCGCTTCTCCGAGCTTTGCGCGAATACAAATTACGTGAAAAAACAGCGTTTTTCCGAGAAAATCGCGAAACTGTTTAAAAAGAAATAAGCCGGGAGTCGGTAAGGGGCTTGTATAAGGCGGAAGGATAAGACTTATGGAATGGACACAGCTGAGAGCGGAATGCGCGCTCCGCGACCTTGATACCGTTACGGCGGTTATGAGTATGATTGACAACAGCCTGATGATCGAGGATTACAGCGATGTTGACGAGGGCATGAACGCGATTTACGGTGAACTGCTCGACGAGGAAATCATAAAAAAAGACAGGACGAAAGCCGCGGTATCCGTTTATATATCCGAGGACCGTAACGCCTCTGAGATATGCTCTCTTCTTAAGGAGCGTTTTTCCGCTCTCGGGGTAAGCGTGTCTCTCACGCTTTCCGGGATAAAGGAAGAGGATTGGGCGGATTGCTGGAAAAAATACTATAAGCCGCTCCATATCGGAGAGCATGTTGTGATTGTACCCGCGTGGGAAAAATACGACCCGCGGCCTTCTGAAGTCGTGGTTAAAATAGATCCGGGTATGGCGTTTGGCACGGGTACGCATGAAACAACGTCGCTGTGCGCGGAGATGATAGAAAAATATCTGACTCCGGGGGATCGGGTTCTCGACGTCGGGACCGGCAGCGGAATACTTGCGGTGCTTGCCTCTAAGCTTGGAGCCTCAGAGGTCGACGCATTGGACATAGATCCGAACGCGGTAAAGGCCGCCGGGGAAAACTGTGCCTTTAATAGAGTGAATAATGTAAGGTGCGCGCAGTCGGATCTGATCCGTTCCGCCGACGGAGTTTATGATCTTATAAGCGCCAATATAGTGGCGGACATAATAATCAGAATGTCGGAAAAAACGGCGGAGCATTTAAAAAATGACGGAATACTCGTGGTTTCGGGAATAATCGCAAGTCAGGCTTCGGAGGTTTGCGAGGCGTTTTGCGGAAAGGGCCTTGTTCTCAGAGATAAAGCGGAAAAGAACGACTGGAACGTATTCGTTTTTCAAAAAAGCCTATAATTATAATGGAGATTATTTCCAATCTCTTGCATGCTTGTCGGCAATATTAACAAAATTCGTGTAAAAAATTTATACAAATTTTCAAAAAACTATTGAAAAATCACAAAAGATAGTGTAAAATAATATATATAATTTACAAAACGCCGGCGTAGCTTTTTGCCGGGAGAAAAAACAAATTTTGCTTGGTACGAAAGGAGCCGCATTATGTCGAGCAGATTGTTTCAGGGGGTTATCCACCAGATGAAGGACGCCGTTGACAGAGTTATAGGTGTTATAGATGAAAACGGAGTCATTATCGCATGCAGCGAGCTGGTGAAGATCGGGGAAACGAGGCAGGGTGTCAGAGACGAGGTGGCTTATACTTCTGAGTCGGTGGTAACAAACGGTTATACCTATCGTCCCATAGGAAATATGACAAAGACCGAAAACATTGTCTTTGTGGAAGGAGAGGATAGGATAGCGGATAAGCTTGCCCTGCTTCTTGCCGTATCTCTCGGTAATATAAAAAATCTTTATGACGAGAAGTATGACAAGGCGTCTTTTATCAAAAACGTGATCCTTGACAACATACTCCCGAGCGACATTTACATAAAGTCGAAGGAGCTTCATTTTGCGTCGGATGTCGTGAGGGTGGTATTTCTGATCAGGTTCCACGGAAAGACGGATATGATTCCGTTTGATCTTGTGCAGAATCTCTATCCGGATAAAAACAAGGATTATGTTATCAGCGTCGGAGAGCAGGATATAGTTCTTGTAAAGGAAATGAAGCCGGGAACGGACAGCAAGGACGCCGAAAAGATAGCCAAAAATATCGCGGATACCCTCGGAGCGGAGTTCTATGCCAAGGTATCCATAGGCATAGGCACTACAGCGGACAATATAAAAGAACTGGCCCGCTCTTATAAAGAGGCACAGGTAGCGCTTGAGGTCGGCAAGGTATTCGATACCGAAAAGGATATTATAAGCTATGAAAATCTCGGTATAGGCCGCATCATCTACCAGCTTCCGACGACATTATGCGAAATGTTTTTGCAGGAGGTGTTCAAGAAGGGTCCCATGGACAATCTTGACAGGGAAGCTTTGTCGACTATCCAGGCGTTTTTCGAAAACAATCTGAACGTTTCCGAGACGTCAAGAAAGCTTTTTGTGCATAGAAATACATTAGTATACAGGCTTGAGAAAATACGTAAGATGACCGGGCTGGATCTCCGTGAATTCGAGGATGCCATAACCTTCAAGGTTGCGCTTATGGTCAAGCGTTATCTGACATCCAAGCCGGTAAAATTCTGAGAACGAGCGCCGTTTCTCCGTTTTCGAGAGGATGATTTCGTGGTTCCCGGCGCAATGAGGAATTATTGAATGAAAAAGAAAACATTACCATTATCCGCGGCGGCGCTTTTGATGCTCATAACCGCCGTGGTGGTTTTCATAATGACATATATGCTGGTGTATACCGGATTTTATCTCAAAGACCGCAGCGAATACTCTTTCATAGACGAAATAGACAGATTGGTGGATCAGTATTACCTCGGAGAGGTTGATAAGGACGAGATAAGCGACTGGCTTGCTTACGGGTATATCGCAGGTCTTGGGGATAAATACGGCAGCTATATGAACGCCGAGGATTTCAGCGATTATATGGAGCAGATGGAGGGTCAGGGCGCCGGTATCGGCATCCGTGTTTCATATAACGAATCGTCTCAGTCGCTGGACGTTATTTCCGTTATGCCCGGAACGCCTGCGGAAAGCGCCGGGATACTTCGCGGCGATATAATAGTAGGGATCGACAATCTAATGATATCGGAGCTTGGATATGAGAACGCCGTAAACGCGCTCTCCGGAGCAGTCGGTACGTGGCATCAATTAAGAATTGTAAGAGGCGCCGACACGGAACAGCCGGAAATGCTGACATTTGACGTTCAGATAGCGGAGTATGAGGCAGTGACCGTGGAGTACCATATGTTTACCAGGGAAAGCGCTAAAAAAACGGGTGTTATAAGGATATATGAGTTCGGATACAATACCGACGAGGAATTTATAGCAGCCGTCGAGGCGCTGAAGTCCGAGGGCGCGCAGCAGCTTGTCTTTGATCTTAGAAATAACCCCGGAGGCGCGCTTGACAGCGTTGTGGCGATGCTCGACTATCTGCTGCCGGAAGGACCGATAGTAAGAGTAACCGATAAAAACGGCACTGTGGTTGAGACCTATACCTCAGATGAGGAAACAAAGTGTGAGCTTCCGATGGCTGTTCTGACCAACGGGAATTCGGCCTCCGCGTCTGAGCTCTTCACGTCGGCGCTTCTTGATTACGATATGGCCTTTACGGTTGGAACAAAAACTTACGGAAAAGGTACGGTTCTTACTATTTTTCCGCTTTCAAACGGAGGCGCGCTGATAATATCGACATATCTGTATAATCCCCCGTTTTCTGAAAATTTTGAGGGCAGCGGAATAGCTCCCGGGGTTGAAGTAATAATAGATGAAGCAACGAATATATATTTACTGAATGATGAGACCGATCTGCAGCTGATCCGCGCCGTGCAGGAACTGGATCTCAGAGCCGGATAAGAGTTCCGGAAAATTTAAAATAAAAAATAAATCAGAGCCGCCGGGCGGTATGAAAGGATCGGAAATATAATGGCTAAACAGATTACCGTAACAAAAGAGGGACTTAAAAATCTTCAGGACGAGTTGAACGAAAGAAAGGGCGCTCTGCGCGCCAAGATAAAAGAAGATATACGGATAGCCAGAGGCTTCGGAGACCTGTCGGAAAACAGCGAGTACGACGAGGCAAGGGATGCTCAGGCAAAGAACGAAAGGCGTATTCTTGAGCTTGAGGAAATGCTGAAAAACACGGTTGTCATCGATGACAGCGAGGCAAACAGCAATCGTGTTACTCTTGGCAAAAGCATAAAGGTCAGAAACGAGCAGAACGGAGCCGAGCTTGAATATCATTTGGTCGGTCCTACGGAAACCGATCCGTTTCAGCACCGTATTTCAGACCAATCGCCGATCGGCGCGGCGCTTGTCGGAGCTTTGGAGGGAGATACCGTCATCGCGGAAACTCCGAAGGGGCAGATTAAATTTACAGTGCTTGAGATCGTGAAAACGGCTCAGGGAAGGTGAGGTACTGCAAATGATCAGCTCAGGCGGCGGCGTACATCCTTTGGCAGATGCGCGTCTGTCCGCCTGAGCTTTTTGCGGACATCTATGCTCTGCGGTAGCATAAACCGTTTTAATAAGCGAAACAAACATAAAAACATCCGTCTTTTGCGCGGGAATCGGGCTTCGGAACGTTACCGGCGGACTGACGTAAGAAAGGAACAGACTTAAAATGGATGAAATACTTGATAGCGGTGAGGACTTCAGCGAGCTGATTAAGATCAGAAGAGATAAGCTTGAGGATCTGAAGGCCTCCGGGCAGAATCCCTATGCCGAAACCAAATTTGACGTTAACGCTACAAGCTCGGAGATAAAGGAGCGCTTCTGTTCACTCGAGGCTCAGAAGGGTGAGGGGGAGGAGATCAAATACGACGTAAGGATAGCCGGCAGGATAATGAGCCGCCGTATAATGGGCAAGGCAAGCTTTATAGATATAAGCGACGGCGGCGGGAGGATACAGAGTTATGTCAGGCGTGACGACGTTGGTGAGGAGAGGTATTCCGAATTTAAAAAGTGGGATATAGGCGACATTGTCGGCATAGACGGCTTTGTGTTCCGTACGAAGATGGGAGAGATATCGGTACACGCCCGCAGTATAAAGCTGCTTTCAAAGTCTCTGAGACCGCTTCCCGAAAAGTTCCACGGACTGACCAATACCGATCTGCGTTACCGTCAAAGATATGTCGATCTTATTATGAATCCGGACGTAAAGGAGACCTTTGTCAAGCGTTCAAAAATAATCAAGGCTATGCGGGAATTTCTCGACGCAAAGGGATTTTTGGAGGTGGACACGCCGGTTCTCCATACTCTTGAGATCGGAGCCGCCGCCCGCCCGTTTGTAACTCATCATAATACGCTTGATATCGATATGTATCTCAGAATAGAGACCGAGCTATACTTAAAGAGGCTTATAGTCGGTGGATTTGATAAGGTTTACGAGGTTGGACGTATTTTCCGTAACGAAGGGATGGACACAAAGCACAATCCTGAGTTTACGACAATTGAGATGTATCAGGCTTACACGGATTTCCGCGGAATGATGGATCTGGCGGAGGAGATGTATTCAGAGGTCACCAAAAAGGTCTGCGGCGGATATACGGTGCAGTATCAGGGTGAAACGATCAATATGGCTCCGGGCTGGGAAAGACTTACGATGATGGAAGCGGTGAAAAAGTATTCGGGTGTGGATTTTTCTCAAATACCGGACGACGAGACGGCAAGAAGCTGCGCCGCCGAGCATCACGTTGAGGTAGGAAAGACAGCGACTAAGGGCGACATTCTCGCGGCGTTCTTTGACGAATACGTTGAGGACAAGCTTATTCAGCCGACATTTATTTACGATTATCCGGTTGAAATATCGCCTCTTGCCAAGCGCAAGGCGGACGATCCGATGTTTACCGAGAGATTTGAGTTTTTTATCTGCGCGAGAGAGATGGGAAATGCGTTCTCTGAGCTTAACGATCCTATAGACCAGCGTGCCAGATTTGAGCGTCAGGTTGCAGCCAAACGCGCCGAGGGAGGTAATAACGCGCAGGTGGACGAGGATTTTATTACGGCGCTTGAATACGGTATGCCTCCGACGGGAGGGCTTGGCGTCGGAGTCGACCGTTTCGTGATGCTCCTGACCGACAGTCCGTCAATAAGGGACGTTCTTCTTTTCCCGACAATGAAGCCTCTGGACAAATAAACCCAGTGTTTATGCGGGTTTGCAGCACATCAAATCCCAGTTGACAACAAATTGACAACAATTTTTCATAGCGATATGGAGAAATACAGCGCAAAATGAATTG
>CALYAD010000059.1 GCA_944393415.1 uncultured Clostridia bacterium
TGCTTTTAAGGCTGCCATAAATAATATATCTTAAGTTATTTTTTCTTTTTGGAAGCAAAGCGGTACGCCGCCGCGCCGGCTCCGCCGAGAACCGCAATACCTCCAATTACTATCGCCGCTATAGCGAACGGGGACAAACCGTTCCCCTCATCGTTACCCGGTTCAATAACGGTATGCTCCGGATCGATAACAGTATAGCCGCAAACACAGCTTTTTTCGCGATTACCGTCTCTCTCCGTCCACTCGCCGAATGTGTGCTCCGACTCCTCACTTTTTGCCCCGCAAGCGCATTCACGCCAATGCCTGTCGGCGTCGCTCTTCCATTCATCCGAATATGAGTGCGGGCTTAATTCTCCGTATTCGCTTCCGCAAACGGAACAGACCGCTCTTTCAGTACAAGTTGCCGTTCCTCCGATGTGCTCAGCTTCCTCACTTTTTGCCCCGCAAGCGCATTCATGCCAATGCTTATCGGCGTCGCTCTTCCATTCATCCGGATATGAATGCGGGCTCAATTCTCCGTATTCGCTTCCGCAGACGGCGCAGACCGCTTTTTCAGTACAAGTTGCCGTTCCTCCGCTGTGCTCAGCTTCCTCACTTTTCGCTCCGCAAGCGCATTCACGCCAATGCCTGTCGGCGTCGCTCTGCCACTCATCCGAATAAGTATGCGGGCTCAATTCTCCGTATTCGCTTCCGCAGACGGCGCAGACCGCTTTTTTTGTACATGTGGCTGTTCCGCCCGAACACTTGCTTTTTTCCAGCTCAGCCGCACAGACAGCGCAGACCCTCCAATGCTGAGCGCCGTCATTCTGCCAATCGCCGAGATCGGTATGATCGCATGGAGTAAGCATATATACGCCGGCTGTTTCAGTGGAAGCAAAATAAGCGTTCTTTCCGTCAGCTGTCTCATAAATGTCGGTCGGAACGATACCGCTTGACACCGTCAGCTTTGTGTAGTTATCCTCGTGCTTCCCGAAGAAAAGCCTGTCGCTTTCTTCATTTGTCCTGACAAACGTAATATTTATCATCGAAGAAGCAAACATGGTTCCGCCGTTTATCACAGCGCTTATATCTACTCTATTGAACTTATCCTCGAAATTGAATACAACTATTTTCCCGTCCGGAGCGTTTGTGGTAAGGTCGAAGTTACAGTTATTGAACACCGCGTTGACCTTCCCGCCCTCGATATCTCTTTCGTTGTCCCACATGACCCACATAAGGTTTTTCGAGGCGGCGCCCTCCGCAAATCCGAAGCTGACCTGATCGAAAGCAATATTGAACTCCTTGTTCTCAAGTCCCTCGGCGGCATTGTACTGAGATGCGATCAGCGCGCCGTTCAGCGCAAGCGCCGTACCGTTTTTCACAACGATATTAGTGGGGAATACGGTATCGTTAAACTTGTTTGCGGAAAGATCTATAAATACCGAATCTCTTGTAAAGGTATGTCCTCCAAGGTCAAGGACAAACGTTCCGCCTGCCTGCGTCAGCGTCCAGAAGGTATCCTTTGTATTGATGTAATCCCTGCGAAGAAGTATATTTACGGTCTTGTCTGAGTTTTCCGTCCCCTTTACAGCGTCAACGGCATTGTTTCCCGTATCGCTCCACTTGGAGTAGGCCCCGATAAGCTTACCGTCCATAAATACCGCGAACGGGTACTCATCCGCATCTCCGTATACCGCGGGAATATCTCCATACTCGGTTTTTACTGCCGCGCCGAGCGTATAGCTCACCGCACCGTCGGCATATCCCGTTTTTGCAAGCGTCATAGTTCCTTCATCCGTAACAAAGGCATGGTTTGCCGTAGGCTTTACCGAATTGTCCGGAAGAATAAGCGTAAAATACTTTCCGTCATTTCCTTTACCGTAGACAAGGGCAGAATTTCTTCCCGCCATGCCAAAGGATACCTTGGAAAGATCATTCACAAGCACCTCTCCTCCGTTTACATTTACAGCGATACTGAGCTTAGAGCCGTCGCTTGACGGATCCGCATTAAATAACGTTATAGCTTTTGAGGATGCAATCGTCTTATAATCAAATATGCAATCGTTAAAATTCACCGCCGCGTTTCCGGCCGCTTCGGGCGTGGCGGAATTAAGAGAATAGCTTATCAATGTATCGTCAGCCGCTGATCCCGAAGCAAGACTGAAGCTTACGTTTTCAAAATTATAAACAAATAACTTATCGAGCATTGCCGCAGCGTCGTCGCCGCCAACGGAATTCCAGACAGAAAATGTTATGACCGCATTGTTCTTGGTTACTATAGAGCCGTTTTTAACACTGACGGTGGTCGGATAGACCTTCTCGTCGCCGGAGCCGCTCCAGCCCTTTATACATGACGGAAACAGATCCTTGTGTACGCTGGTTATTGTGAAGCCGCCGAGGTCAATGTACATATTACCCTGTATCTGTGCCAGATTATCGAATTTCTCGTCGCTCGTCAGCTCGTAGTCACGACGCAGAAGCACGTACGCTTCGAGGATCTCGCCCGTGTATTCTTTATTTGCGGAGTCGTAAACGTTGCCCTTCAGGTATTCCTTTGCCTTTCCTATTATCGAGCTTCCGCTGTTTGCGCCGTAAAATGAAGCGGAATATCCCTTGAAAACACCGTTCTTATCAAAGTAAACGAAGGGGTAGTCAAGAGGAGAAGCGTACTCGCCCGGAATGGTTCCATACTTAGTTTTGAGCTTTACAAGACCGTAAATAATATCATTTCCGCTTGTACCTGTCTTTCCGAAGCTCATCTCCCCGTTATCGGTATTAAACGCGGCGTCGGGCGCGGGCGCGGCGCCCGGCATGGTAAGAGTAGTATAGCTTCCGTTTTCGTCTCTGATGAATGTCACAGAATCGTTTGTATCGTTGAATTTATCAAAGGCAACCGAAGCAAGAGTACTCGCGTAGAATGTACCGCCGTTAACAGTCGCGACAATGTTCACGCTGTCGTATTTGTCATAGAAGTTAAATACCGTTACCGTCTTTCCGCTCGGCGCGTTGGTCGTAAAATCGAAATCGCAGTTATTGAATCTCAGATTTACGGTTCCCGCCTTAACATCGCGGCCGTTGTCCCAAACTACAAAGAGAGGGGTGGTGGTAGTCGCGTTAGCTGCCAGTCCAATGTTGACGTCCTCAAAGATAACGTTGAATATCTTATCCTTGAGAGCGGTGTTATCTGCATACTGCGACGCAATGATCGCGCCGTTATATGCAAGCACAGTCCCGTTCTTTACGATCACGCTCGTAGGATGAACGGCTCCATCGGTAATATTCGCATAAAGATCTATAAACACTCCGGCTCTCGTAAACGTTTTACCGTTAAGATCCAACACCAATGTCCCGCCTGCCTGACTTAGCGTACCGAAGGTATCCTTGTTTTCGTTTGCGTAATCGCTTCTGAGAAGAATGTAAACGGTCCGCTCACTAGCAAGAGCGCCTCTTACCGTATTAACCGCCGACTTTCCGGCGTCGCCCCATTTAGCGTATGCCCCGATGAAATCGCCATCCTGGAATACGGCAAAAGGATACTCACTTACATCCGCGTATTCCGAGGGAATTACACCGTACTTTGTCGCCAGCGGATTAGTATTTAAGGTATATGTCGTTACCTCTCCGCTCGTCACCCCGTTCTCGTACAGCATATTCCCCTCGGGAGTCGGGATGTTATCCGCAGGGGCCTTTCCCACGCTCGCGCTCTGAGCGCTTGTATACTCACCGTTTGAGTTCTTGGTGAAAATGATCGAGCCCATGCTGTTGAACGCTCCGTAAAGCCTGATATTTTCAAATGTATCGCTCTTTATAAGTCCTCCGCTTACGGTGACATTGGCGGAAAGAAGATTTGCGGAGTCGGCAAGATTTATCAGCACGAAATTATCGGGAGCGCCTGTAAGATCAAAGGTACAGTCGTTAAAGGTAAGCTTTACGCTGAACGCCACCGAAGGATTTCCGCAGTTAAAAAGCGTTTGTGCGCTGACTCCTGTAAAGGTGATGTCCTCAAAGGTATAATCAAAGGTTTTTTTCGCGGTTCCGTCATAAGCGGTGGTAGTGGTGGATGAAAATCTTACAAACGGGATGCCGCCGGTTGATACGGTTCCGTTTTTAAGGGTTACGGCCGTGGTATTTCCGCGCTTTGCGGTAGAATCGAGAAATCTGCCCGCGCCGCTTGCAACGGTAATCGTATTTCCCCCGAGATCAAACAGAACGCTTCCGTAAACAAAGGCTAAATTATTGAACTGTGAGTCGGTATGCGTAAGATCGCGCCGCAGATAGATTATCCATTCCCCCTCCGACTGCTTAGCCGCGTAATTGAGCGCTCCGCCTCCGCTGTCCTTCGCTATATAAGAGGACGCTCCGACGCAGTTTCCCTGCGCATCGAATACGACAAGAGGATACGCCTGCTCATCAGCGTACTTTTCGGGAATTATACCGTACCTTGTCGCGTATTCGCTCTTATAAAGCGTATATGTGGTATATCCGTTTTCGCTTACGCCGTTTGCGTATGTCGAATAACCGTCGTCACGCATATACGAGGTATCGGCGGGCTTCTTTGCGCCAGGCATTCTGAGCGTCATGTAGCCGCCGCTTGCATCCTTTGAAAACTCCGAATGCTTTGCCGCGTTCTGAACCGTTATATATCTCTGCGAGGTAAGCTCGAGCTTTCCGCCGATAACCTCATAGGACAGAGTGAGATCGCCTCCGCCCTCAGGTAAAATACACGACGGAATGACCGCGTGCTTTGCGTCGTCCAGCGCGAAGGAGCAACCGTCAAGTGTGATATGGCAGACCGTCTTTGCGCCCGCGGCAATGGTCGATGCGCTGACTATCTCCGTAAGAGAAGCGTTATCAAGAAATGTGAATATGACATTCTCAAAATTAACGTTTACCGATTTGCCCGAGCCCGCAGACGTGGAATCATCATACGATACCGCGGGAGTGGCTTTAAGCGATATCTCTCCGTTTTTGACCGTGATCCTTGTGCTCGCCTCCGCTGTGGATGTGTTCTTTATCCAGATAAGCGCCGCGTCTGTGTTTTCGCAGCTTATCCTGTATCCGTTAAGGTCGATCACAACCTCCTCAAGGGCCGCGAGCTTATCTGAAAGCTCACTGTTTGTAAGCGTGTAATTATTCTGAAGTTTCAGGATATAACCGTTCTTATACGCGTTCATTGCGGCGCTGAAGCTTGAATATGCACCTATCTGAGCGCTTCCGTTCAGAAGAACGAACTCATTTTCCGACTCCGGAGCCTTATACTCTGCTCCTCCGTCATTCTTCTGAACCAGCGCCGCTTCCGTTATCTCGATATCGGTCACTATCTCGGTTATCGTGATATTATCAAAATAAAGAGGAGTTTCGTCTGCGCCGTCCGAGCAGGAGAGGACTGTAAATCCCTGCCTGTGCAGTCCCGAGGCGCCGTAATCGGTATCGTATACGACATATTCAAATTCAACGGTCTTCCACTCGCCCGCCACGGTGGAAGTATTAAAATGTACTCGCTGATAATCCATTGTGCCGTTAGCCGCCGATGTACAGCTGTTTGTCTGGATCATCAGATAACGGGATGTGTCGTCGTAAACATCAAAGCTGACCCTGAAGCGTCTGCCGTAATCCTCCTCCGTCAGCGCCGTGGTCTTGATGGAATTATTCGCGAATACCGTCACGCATGATGAATAGAAGACGCTGTTTACATAAGTTCCCTCGTTATGCGTGATAACCGCCTTAAGCTTCCGATCCTCAACGGTGAGCGTCGTAAGATTTCCCTTATTGCAGGCGCCGACCGAAGAATCAAAGGTCTCCTTATACGTTACGGTTTCACCCGCGGTCCTTGCCTCCTTAATAAGAAAGACTGCTTCCTGACCGGCCTTGTCTGCCGCATATGAGGTCACATCTACAGAATAATAGCCCGCGCCCTTAAGGTTCACGCTTCCTACAAAAACACCCTCGGCATCGGATGTACCGCTTACCGCATAGACATTCGCGATATTTGCCGCATTGTTTGAAACGCGGAATGTAAGCTCATACCTGTTTGCGCCGTCTTCAAGCCCGGAAACATTTACCGTAACATAGTTTTCCGAAAGTACAGCCGTACTGACCGCCGCGTACTCTGTAATGAAGCTGCTTATGTAATCAGCTCCCATGGCCCTGCCGTTATCGCCTTTAAGAGTTGACGGAACGGTAACGGTATATACCGTACCGCCCTTCATACCTATCGGCGCAAACGTCCACTCGGTATTACCATACGCACTTGTCCATGTACCGCTTACCGTGTTTCCGCTTTCATCCTTCAGCGTTATTTTTTCTGTCTCCGTTATATCTACCGGTCCTGTAAACTTAACGGTAACGGGCTTGCCTATAGAAACGCCGGCAAGAGTATTCACAGGCGTGACATATGTTACCTTAACCGGCTCATGCTTTAAGTAATAGCCGCAGAAATCAAACAACGCGTCGTATGTATCGACACCGTAGTTCATATCCTCGCCGTAAGTAAGCGCATGTCCAAGAGGGACCTCAAAGAACATGGACGGAATATCCATATTGCGGCAGAGATTGATCATAGTGTTTGAAAAGCCGTACGCGGCGTTATATGTATCGTACAGGTGCGACGCGACAAACGTAGGAGCATACCCCTCGGTTATATCCTGAGTGTTTGATCCGTTGCTTGCGTAAATAAGGTTAGCGCCCGAAAGTATCTCGACTCCGTTGTAGGTGAGCCAGGGCTGCTTTTCACCTCCGTCTACAGTAAAGCCGTCGACGGTATAGCTTTCGGTAATGCCGTTTTCATAGCGGGATTCACCGTGATGCTCGGGGAATATGCGGTTATCGTGAAACGAGGTCAACGCGGAGCTGACAGCTTCCTCCAGCTCTTCGACGCTGCTGTACCGTGACGCGTCCGCGAGCGGCTGTCTGAGCACTGCCTCACCGAGAAATGTAAACCATCCTCCCTTGGAGTTGCCGACAACGCCGATAGCATCCGTATCAAAGTTGAATACAGAGCTCTGCGAAAGAGCAAGATAACGAATATAACGCATTGCCGCCGTATCAAGCTCTATATTATTATAGACCTGAACAGCGTAATTCATATGGTCGCCCGTGTTGCCCTGACTTCCGTCAAAGTAACCGTAGCTTTCGCTTCTTGCCATAGGCGTCCACAGATAATCGTATACTATGCCCGCGTATCCGTTAAACAAAAAACCGTTCATATGAGGCCGTACATCCTCACTGGTCTGCGCCGTGGTCACCCTTCCCGACGAGTTGGCAAGCGCCATAACGGGCACCTTGACTCCGCCTGTCGGGTAAACTATATGCATATACTGATTAAGCTCTATGGGGCTTCCGTCCGGATCGACACAATCAGTTATCACGTCGGCAACGGTGTACTTGACCTTAGTGTACTGACCTGCCGGGTCGACCTTACCGGATGCGTTATACCACACAGGCCCGCTTCCGTCTGACGCGTCTGCCACCGTCTTGCGATCTCCGTTCTCGCGCACCCACTTTACAAGAGACTCCCCCTTGACGGTCTTGAAATCATTATTCCAAATCTCAACGATTTTTTCAAGCGTGCCGTCCGCCGCGTGCTTATCGATCTCAAAGAATACATGACCGAGCGAAACGGTATAGCCGGCCGGGACCACGAAGTTTTCATAGTAGCTTCCGCTCGGAAGCGCCGTCGTATCGGGGATATACTTTCCCTGTTCAATGCTTTTTCTGAGAATCTGCACCGAAAAATCAAGCTCCTGAGACACCGCCTTTGAGCTGTTCAGATAGTCAAGAACATAGACTATATAGCCTTTTTTGAGCATATCTCCGATTATCTTGGCGTCGCTGTCGGTGCCGATGCGCCCGATCATCGTGTTTACCACATATATGATCAGCGGAGTGCCGTTATACCCCGTGACCGCGGTGTGGTTTTCCTTATCAAAGTAAACCGACATTTCAATCGGAATACCTATATAACCATCGTTTGTCAGACTCCGCGTTTCACCTATTTTATAGGCTGAAAGCTCGTTTTCGATCTCCGTCATAGCGTCCTCTCCTTTGCTGCCACCGCTTGCAAAAGCGGTTATCGCTCCTATCGGCATTACCGTTGACAGCACACATAACGTAAGCAGCAGAGAAACGAGCCGTATTCTTCGCTTCATATATCTATCCCCCATATTCATTAAAATACACTATTTTTTGTGTGCGGTATGATCAAAATACTTGCACTTTCTACAGAAATTATAGCATATTTGCATTGACAGATTCGGACAAAAATGGTATAATAACAGTCACAAAGTGATATAATGGAGGATTATATACAATGCCGCTCAGTATACAAAAAAGAAACTTCGGCACACATGGTACGTTCGGATACCAATTTCACGAGGAAGCGTATAATTTCAACCTGCATATACATCAGTTCGCGGAGCTTACGCTTATGTTGAACGGTGAGATGGATATCACGGTCGGAGGCAGAACGGAAACGCTTCGAAGCGGTCAGTTAGCGCTTATCTTCCCTTTTCATATGCACAGCTATCGCTCAGAAAGAAAAAACAAATTCGTCATATTTACCTTTTCTCCGTCGATAGTGTCGGACTTTATGAAGAATACCAAGGGAAAGATCGGAGAAAAAACAGTGTTCACTCCGACAAATTCCACACGCGCGATGTTCGGCGAAAGGCTTGTAAACGAGCTTGAGCTTTCACTTTATAGTATAAGAGCCTGTCTATATGCGGCGCTCAGCGACTTCACCGCGCAAGTAGAGCTTGTCAGCGCGTCAACTGATAACAATATGCTTTCAAAGGTACTGACGTACATAAACGAGCATTTCGCGGAGCCGATAACACTTACCGATATGGCGAGATCGATCGGCTACAGCGCAAATTATCTATCGCACTGCATTAAACGTTCGTTTGACCTGAACTTCCGCTCACTTCTGGCGTGCGTGCGTACGGAAAACGCCAAATCTCTGCTCTCGGAGACAGACCGTTCAGTGCTGGATATAGCGCTGGAAAGCGGCTTTGGCAGCGAAAGAAGCTTCCACCGTCAGTTTAAAAGCGTTACGAAGCGCACACCCTGTGAATACCGAAACGAAAATCAACTGCGGGTAATAAAAAGAACCAATGAAAAGTTTGAATAGCATAGGCTATTGAGAATTTATTTGAAACGTCTGACTGAAAGCATATGGCGTTTTCCGCACATTTAATTTTATTTATTTCTCAACAACAAATTGCCGCGTTGACGGCATCCCCTGCCATACCGTTCCGTCCGCGATGTAATAAGTTCTATCTATTGTTCCTTTCCTCGTGTGATAATCAATGACAAACACTTGTCCCTTTTCAATATTTATCGGCGGATAGTTGTTGTACGGCAAAACACTATTGAGCTTTTCACAATTTTCAAATTCGCCGCTTACATTTTCAAGCCGCCAAAATTCACGCTTTACAGATTTGACAGACCAATCTGACATGTCCTGTTCCCCAAAATAACTTGCTTCATATTCTTTTCCGCAAATAGCTATTTTATCGGTTCTGATAGGCTGCAAAGAATACAGCATAAATTCACGTGTACAAGGCATATCCTTCCAAACCGTACCATCGGAAATATAATATTTGCGTGTCATCTCTCCGTTATATCCATAATAATCAACTGCAAATATCTGTCCTCTCTCAATATTTATCGGCGGATAATTATTATAAGGTAAAACCTGAGTCAGCGTCGGTCTGTCCTTGAAATCATCATATGCGTTTTCTATGCGCCAATATTTTCTTTTAGCATACACTTTGGACCATGAGGACATATCCGCCTCCCCCAAATAGCTTGCTTCATAATTTTTCCCATCAATTGTAAGAATATCTTTTTTCATCACATCCAACACCTCTTTCACACATATTTGATAAATCAGACGGGGAAATTTATTCAGGATCGCGCTGCTCTTGCTTGCTAAACTCGGATTGAATCCGTGAAAAGCCTGAAAGGCTCTGGCAAAAGATATAGGAGAATCATACCGATATTTCAGTGCCACGTCAATAACCTTTTCGCCGTCATATTTCAATTCCGCGCCTGCGAGCGTTAATCTTCGTTTTCGTATATAATCAGAAATACTTATGCCGGCTATCAGCGAAAAGATTCTGCCTACATCATAATATGAGCAGCAAGCAATTTTAGCAATTTGCGCTTGATCAATGTCTTCAGTCAAATGCTTTTCAATATAGTCTATCACCATATTCAGTTTTTCCGCAATATTTTCCATTTTCCTCCCTCCTTTTGAAATAAGTATACTACATAAATAAAACAGATGCGCAACTTTTTATGCAAAATATTGTTAACCGGTCAAAAACATCAAAAGAGGCCCGCGCCTGAAAAGCAAAAACAGGAGGCAGCGAATATTTCATACTTAAAATTCACCCCAGATACGAGAAAAACCCTTGAAAAATCAAGGGTTTTCGTTGTATGGTGCAAAAATGCTGCCCCGATATGAGTTTTCCCAACAATTTTGAAATTTATTATTTTATATTGTAGCAAACCGCTCGATTCTTTTATCTGTTCGACGATAAGTATACTCATCTTCACCGCAGCCTTGCAATACGATCTCGTCGTCAGTATAGCGTTTGACACACCACATAAGCCCCTTGCTTGTTTCAATATTCTTCCCGAGCTCGCATAGTTCGGTCGGTATATCTATCTCTCCTGCCTCATAGGAAAAATCACAGTAAAAACCACACCACTTCTCACTGTTATCTTTATAATTGCGTATTCTGAAAAACTGTCCGCTTCCGAATATACCGAGGTCAAATACAATATTATATGACGCGCCGCAATAAATGTTATTATCTTTCATCTTTATTGAAAAAATATACTCTGTTTTACCCGTACACAAGAAAAAATTAAAATCATCATGGGTCGCGTGATAACTGTCAGTCATTCTCCACAAGGTCAAACATTTTGGTATTCCCGCATCTTTTACCGTTGGCAAGGGCGCGCCGCTGTGATCTACGACAAATGATTCAAGTCGACGCATGGACTTTTTTAAATCAGCATCATACAACTCACTAAGCTGCGATACCATTTTCTCGCTGTTTGTAATTGCTGTATGCGGATTGCTGTCCTCAACAAAATATGCGTATTCCGTTTTTTCATCCGACTGATCTCTCTCGCAAATTGCAACCAAACGCTTATTATTTTCAAAACCGCGGTAAAGTTTTGCACCTAGGATATTTTTGTCGGACGAACAATAAAATACAAGGGCAAACTTTTCAGTTTCGACGATCTCGCAGTTTGAACCACGATATACACCACAAGTAAAATACTCAACATCGGTGTCAAAAGTGCTGATTCCATTTTTTAAAATGGAATCAGTACTTACCGAAAACACTTTGCTGATAAGTACAATCTTGGCAATCTCAGGATAAGTCTGATCAAGCTCCCAACGGGAAACAGATTGTCGCGTAGTACCAAGCTTCTCCGCGAACTCCTCTTGCGAAAGACCATTTTCAATTCTTATTTGTTGGATTCTTTGACCAAGTGTCATAGTAATATCCCCCCTTGGTTGTTTGTTTGACATTATTATACCATTTTCATAGTAATATGTCTACCAAACAAATATGGAAATTTGTCACGCTGCGCGTGACAGCAACAAGTCGCGGGTTCGAGTCCTGCAAGTCCGCAAAGGGGTGCAATGTATATAAAAGATATTTTTTGCCCTAAAAACGCGAAAAACCCTTACAGCGTAAGGGTTTTTATGTGGGGGTGCAAAATTGTACCCCGATCATGTTTTTCACCCACAAAATCTAACCCACATAAAAACAAGAAAAATCAGGCATATATAATATAATCACATAGAACAACAAATCGAATTATTCTACTGCAATTTTATCCATCATTCCTCCCTTGAGTACAACTTCAATACTTCTGTCCGGCATTACCCTGATACATTCGACCAGTCTCCTTATAACAATGTCATTAAACTCGGTAAAATCTTCATTTCCGTATTCATCAATTGCTTT
>CALYAD010000060.1 GCA_944393415.1 uncultured Clostridia bacterium
GCTTTCTTGTATTTTGTTTTTGGTAATTCAATTATACAACAAAGCAAGCGGTTGTTCAATACCTTTCGGTAAAGATCAACCGCTTTTTTGCTCTTTGGGGGCTCTTATTGCGACAGCCCCTTCTGAAGAAAAAGAGCTGAGTCAATCATTTCCGATAAGCTTTTGACTCAGCCCAAATTATTTTGGAATTATAGGTTTACCCGTATTTAATGTTTTTTTCAAAAAATTACTCTTTGAATATATCGGTGGGTCGGCGAACTGATATCCTTCGCGCTTCAGCATTCTGAATTTGAAGTCGAGTATCTCCGGAGGAACACCGAGTGCCGACGCGGCCGTGAAAAACGAGGTATCGGCGTTCAGTACCTCCAGTACCGCTTCATCCGAAAGCATGAGCTCGGCTGCGAAAACATTAGCCTCATATTCTAACCTGTCCGTATCGTCAAAGAGCCTGTATTCATGAAAGCGGCATATACCCTCGTTTCTGTGCTTGAGTATCGAATGTCCTAATTCGTGGGCAATAACCACACGTTGTATCTCTTCCGGGAGATCGCTGTTTAACGTTATCATTTTTATTCTGCTTATTTCCGTGTAAAAGCCCTTGACCGCCGTTTCATGCTTACCGATAGGATAATAAACAATATTTATATCAAGAGCCTTACAAAGTCTGTATACATCATCGGTTTTATACTTCCTTACGGTTCTGTCTGCCGCTTTGCGTATAGTCTCATAATTAATCAACACTTTTACAAAATCTCCATGCCGCTATCGTTGTCTTAAATAGATCAGTTATCCGTTTGGGAATAAATATAAAAACTCGCTTAACCGTTTGCCTGTTTTTTGCCGAACTTAAGCTTTGCCTGAAGCTTTGCTTGTAGATATGTTTCGGTCAAAGCCTGAAAGTATCTGTCAAGCTCATCCTCGGAAAGACTTCCTCCGGCAAATAAGGCCTTGTTTTGCGTGAGAAGCTCGCTCAGCTTATCTGCGTCGCTTTTACCGTACAGCTCATAAGTTCTGAGCATAGCCTCGTCTTTTTCGATTTCCTCAAGGGGATTCGTACATTTAATATCGGAAAGGTATTTGACCGAAACTCCGAGGGCCTTCGCGAGATGATACATAGTGCGTTCTCTTGGCCGTGTGTTTTCGGTCTCGTAAGCCGCGACCGCGCGCTTTGATACGCCGATCTTCTGCGCCAGCTGAGACTGAGAGAGATTTGCCACCATTCTTGCCTGTCTGACTTTTTCTGAAAATTTCATTTCTGTTACCTTTCTTTTGCAATTCCGACAATATCAGAGTCTGACCCGCATTTTTCAAAATAATCGCAGAGTTGTTTTCCGTGAATTGTCTTTCTCTGTTTTTCACTTCCTTGATTGATGATGTACGATGAAGTTATATTTATTTTACACCATATTTTTTATTTTGTCAATAGGAGATTTTGATTTTTATAAAAAAAACCGCCTTTTTTTAAGGGCGGTCATTTTGTTGATCAACATGATCCTGCAGATTTTTTGTTTTTTCATCATTTGACATATTCTGTTTTTCGGTATCTTTCTTTACTTTTCCGCAGCACCCCGCCATGGGACAGGAGCCGCAGGATGAACAGGAAGAAATATGATGTATCCTGTTATATATTATGCGTGCTATTATAGCCGCGACCGCTGCCGCCAGCAAAATACAGATTATCAAAGTCGGGTAATTTTCTTTTAACCATTCAAGCATGCCTATGATCATTCCTTTCTTACGCCGATAGCCGCGCCTTTAGAGGATACCCGCTATGTTTTATGTTATTTAATCAACAAAAACGACTTTGGAGAATTATTCCAGGCTTATATGGTACCGGATGAATTTCGTTAGCATATGCTAACTATAAACATTATACTCCAAGTAAGCAGCTTTGTCAATAGTTATTTGAAAATATCAGTTAAAAATGAGGAGATTTTTATATCAGCGTCTGCGTAATCGTCGGTCGGATTTGACAAAGACGTATGATCGCGTATCCAAACCGTCAGAAAACCGGCGCTTTTAGCGCTTTTTACGCCTAAGTACACATCCTCGAAAACCGCGCATTCATTTGGTTTTAGTCCTAATTTTTTAGCCGTTTCAAGATAAACCTCAGGACATTCTTTTCCTTTTCCGACCTCGGCGGTGCTTGTCAAAGCCGAAAAAATATCATAGATTCCGTTGTTTTTCAGAGCCGGGACAAACAGCTCGGGAAGCGCGGAGGTTGCGACGCCGAGCTTTACCCCGTTATTATCAAGCTTTTTCAGATATTCGCCGGCTCCGGGCGTCAGTCTTACCTTTTCTGAGTAAACCTTCACAGTAAGAGACTTCCATTCTTCAAGCAGCTGCGACGGAGTATCCGGCAGGTCAAAACGCTCTATAGTATACCGCGCCGCCGCATAAAAGTCCATGGTACTGACTCTGTCCGGATAATCAGCAGGCATTTCTATACCCCGTTTTTCGAAAAAGACACGATCGACGTCTATCCAAAGACCGTTTGTATCGAGTATTGTACCGTCAAGATCAAAAATCGCGCCTTTTATATTGTTTAATCGATTCATTTTAAAGCTATTCCTTTCTTTTCCGGAACCCTGATTAAAGGAGCTGTCTCGGGTGAAACAGCTCCTTTGAATTGAGGCACTAAGCTTAAAATACATGCCCGATAAATTTTTAGCGATTGTGAGTTAACTGCGATTTTATTTTCTTCTTTGCTGTCGGGATGTCTCAGGTTTCTTTTTTTCAGCTATCAGCTCAAAGCGTTTTCTGGTTTCGGCGGCGAATTTCTCGGCGTATGAGCCCTCTTTACCATAAATCGTCAAACCGGGGTTGCCGTCAAAGGCTCTGCCGCCCATAAACTGTATTGTATCCGGTAGATATAGGCTTTCAAGAGAAGTACAGTTTTCAAAGGCAAAGTTGCCTATTTCATATACGCCATCCGGAATATTTACCTTCTTTAGTGATGCGCACCCGTTGAAGGAATAATCGGAGAGGGCTTCAACGCCTTCTTCGATTATAAGCTCCTTAAGAGAAGAGCAACCCTTGAATGCATTTGCCCCGACTTTTCTGCAGCTCGAGGGAATAACCACCTTTTCAAGTGAAAAGCATTCAAAAAACGCGCTGTCTCCCACCGCTTCCACGCCCTCGGGGATTATCGCTTCGGTAATGGCGCTCCTGTAAAACGTAAAAGGCTTGATCTCTTTTAAATTGATCGGGAGATTGATTTTTGACGCAGGACAACCGCTGAATGCTTCTCTTTCAATCACCCTGACGCTGTCCGGAATAAAAACCGTCTCACAGTTTTTGCAGTTTTTAAAGGCTTTTTCCGCTATCTTCTCAACATTTTCCGGTATCTTTATTTCAACAGCCAAGCCGCTGTAACGAAGCAGCGCTCCGTTTTTGATCGCGAAATCCTTTTCGCTTTGCTCCTTTTCACCTGCGGCTTTAATATTGTCGTTAAGAAGACCCGCGTTTACATAGGTTCTTTTTATGTATTCGGAATCATCCTTGAACGGGTATTTGATGCGCTCCGTCATGGGTTCGATGTTGATCTTTCCTTCAAGCATTATTCTCATTGAAAAGCCGCTGCGGTCCATCTCGTAATTGACTCTTCCGTCTCCGTCGGTAACAACGTCTACTGATGGAATATCCTTTACCTTTTTATAATCGGTCAAGCCATAATTAAGAGAATCGATAAGCGCGTCAATGGCTTTCACATCCGAATAGTTTCCGTTTTCTATATGACCTCTGCGTGTTTGAGCTCTCAAAAGAAACCACGCCGGCAGAGCGGTTACGCAAACGGTGAACACCCCTGCGATAATAAACGGAATCAGCGCTTCCTGCAACCCCGAAACGAAATAATCGAAAGCGTATTTGCCGGCGGCGAGAGCAAAGGGAAAGAAAACGCTTAACAGTATTATAACATTCAGGCGTCTGTTGAAGCTTCTTTGCTGAGCGGCTATCTTAGACAGGCACGACGGACAAAACCGGCGCCGAAGGATACCGCAGGTTGACTCAAGATTAGCGGAAAAGCTTTCGTCATACGTTTTTTCCTTTTGATGCTTGCTTTCCGTTACCCAATAATCTTTAATAAATTTCGCCGTTTTTCCGCATTTACACAAACGTGTTTTCGGTATTTCCTGTGATTCGGTATCAATTATTTCAGTATCACTCATCGCCCTGTGCGTCCTCCCCGCTAAATTCTATACAATTATTTTCACAAAACTCAGTCAGTTTATCGTATACCGCTTCCTTAGTAAAAGCCTTCCATTCCGCTAAGTCTCCCTGTTTTTTCACAAAATCCGAGAACTTTGAAAAATCGGCGGCATACTTTTTACCATTGTCTCCGTAGTATTCCGAGCAAAAGTTTTTAATAGCCTGCTTTACCTCGTTTTCGGTCAGACCGGGAATGACATAAAAACGTTCCGGATTTTCTGTAAGTTCTATTGCGAGCATAATTTTCGCGTATTCTATAGGAGTACATTCACGCGCCATTGAAATACTGCCCCATACCTCTGCCATTCTGATATGGGATTCCCGTATTTCAAAGGCGTCAAGAGTTTCCTTATACATGAATTGCAGCGATCCCGCAGTACGGCTATTAACAAATTCCGCCAGATCGTCAAGAGAGGAAATTTTTACAGTGACGTCAGGCAGCTCGAGCTCGGCATCCTCGGTATTTTCGCTTAAATCGTCATTCTCAGTATCCGAATCAGACTCAGAGCTATAGCTTTGGCTGTAAGTTTTTTCCGACTCGGTTTCTGAAGTATCCGCTTCATCTTCCGACTCCAATTGCTTTTCCTCTTCGTCAAAACGTTTTTTATTTTTCTTTTTACCGAACCAAAACATAATAATGACCGATTCCTTTCCCACACCATCGCGCGTTCTTAATCTGAGACTTAGCTATATATTTATTATAACAATAATTTTTTATTTTGTCAATCAGAATTTGTTTATTTTCCCCGATAAAGAATCCGCTTTTTTAAATATTTCTATTGTATCAAAAGTAAATTCATACCTGTTTCGGAATAATGAAAATTTTTCTCGTATTTTCAAAAAATCCTATTGACAAATCGACGACTTTATGGTATAATACTACACGTTGAATATGCGGGTGTAGTTCAATGGTAGAATCCCAGCCTTCCAAGCTGGTCGCGTGGGTTCGATTCCCATCACCCGCTCCAGTGTTCATATTTTAATTCTCCTTGAAGAGTCACGCTATATCCGCGTGACTTTTTTATTTTACCGCGAGGTTCGTCTGAATAACGGCCTCTTTTTAATTTATGGCTATATTATTCAAGTAGTCTTGACATTGAACAGAAAATATGGTATTATTTAGTTGGAATATAAGAATAAAATGCTATTAAACTTATTTAATTTAAATACTAAGGAGTAGTTTCCAATGAAATCTAAAGGTAAATTATTTATTATAAGCACAGTTGTTATTGTACTGTTATTTGTTATAATTTGCGTAATAGAAATTTTTACGACGGATTCGATGAACGATCGCTTTTTTACAGATATAAACAGTTTCTCAAAGCTTGACAAATATGTTGTCGGAGATATTGAATTGACTAATGATGAGTATCTTGGGGATCTTGAAGTTATATCTTATTATGTTAAAGAGATTTTGTATGGTGGGAAAAAATATTCTGTGTTTGCATATGTTTTTTCAGATGCGGAATCGTCAGCCGCATATTTTAAGAACTGTACCGGAATTTCAACAAACCCAGATTATAGTTTTTCAAGTTCGTCCAACTTGTTTTTTAATTCACAGTATATTGCATTTTATGATTGCTATTTATATAGAATAGAAGGATACGGCAGATACAAGTCGTTTGTAGAGACCGTTAATTTTATTACTGAAACGTTTCCTCTTGATTACCATAACTTATATCAAAGCAACCAATTTCCGTAAGAAACCCTTTTGAAAAAGGGTTTCTTACAAACTTCCTAAAACTTTTTCGGGAAAGGGATTTGTGTAATTTTATCAGGTGGGGGGAATTTCTCCGTCTCCGACTTCTCCGGACTTCGGCGGAGCCTCGCCCGTAAGAAAATTTAAGCGTGAACCGCCTGGAAGTGGATTTGATCTGACGTAACATTAACGCTAACCCGCTTGCTCGAATCCCAATATATTTCCCTTTAAGAAAAGTTTTTGGGAAGTAAGAAACCCTTTTTTAAAAAGGGTTTCTTAAAACATAATCAGTTAAGTTACCAAGTCGCTGCGCAAAGTTCTGATATCCAAAACTTGTGAGCTTTATTAAGTGACCGTCGGTCGTGCGCTTCCATATGTCCGGAAGCCGCATACCGTTAAAGGTGTTGTTTTTGCATGTAGTGTATATCGCCATATCTCCAAATAAAAGAAGATCATTTTCGCAAAGCGGACAGCCAAACGAATAATCGCCAACAATATCACCCGAAAGACATGTCGGGCCTCCGAGACGGTAAACTTCACGGCTGAGATTTTCGTGGTCAGCGCCGTAAAGCGGGGGAGTGTAGGGCATTTCAATTACGTCAGGCATATGGCACGCGGCGCTCGCGTCAAGAATGGCAATTTTGGTTCCGTTATTTTCTGTCACATCAAGCACGCGTGTCACAAGAAAACCGGCGTTTAGAGCCACTGCCTCGCCGGGCTCAAGATACACTTGAACTCCCCATTTTTTTTGTGCGTACAGTATACATTTTTCGAGTGTGGGGATATCGTATCCGGTCTTTGTGATATGATGTCCGCCTCCCATATTGAGCCACTTCATTTTGGGGAGGATATCGCCGAATTTTTTCTCCACTGCATCAAGCGTTATTTCAAGCGCGTCGGAATTTTGCTCGCAGAGGGTATGAAAATGAAGTCCGTCAAGCAGTCCGAGCAGCTCTCCGGTCATATATTTATCCCATTGCTCCCGTGTTACCCCGAGTCTGCTTCCGATCGCGCACGGGTCGTATATCCCGTGCCCGGTCTGCGTTGAGCATTCGGGATTGATTCGCAGTCCAATGCTTTTTCCGTTTTCTTTAGCTTTTCTTCCGAATTTCAGAAGTTGTCTCGGTGAATTGAAAACAATATGATCCGCGTAGTTGAGAATCTCGTTAAAGTCGTCCTCACTATACGCCGCGCTGAATACATGAACCTCGCCCAGCGGCATTTTTTCTTTGCCGAGTCTTGCTTCAAAAAGACCGCTTGCTTCCGTTCCGGATAGATAATCCGAAAGCAGACTGTAAAAATCGAAGTTAGAAAACGCTTTTTGAGCGAGAAGGATTCTGCATCCCGTGTTCTCTGCGACCGATTTCAGTATTTGACAGTTATGAAGCAGCGCGGATTCGTCTATAACATAGCAGGGACTGGGCAAAGCTCCGAAGATATCCTCCGGGTTTTGTCCGCAAAGAGACGCGAACATGGGTCTTGTATCTGTGATTTTTTCCATCAGTCCACCAAAACGGGATCGTGACTTTCTCTTTTGGGAAGTCCGTATTTTTCAAGGGCTTCAAGGAACGGATCGGGATCGAATTCCTCAACGTTGTAAACGCCGGGCTTGTTCCATTTCCCGGTAAGAAGCATGAGCGCTCCGCACATCGCGGGAACCCCGGTTGTATAGCTTATCGCCTGACTTTCCACCTCACGGTAGCACTCCTGGTGATCGCAGACATTGTAAATATAGTAGGTTTTGTTTTTGCCGTCCTTTTTGCCCGTGAAGATGCATCCGATATTGGTTTTTCCGCGTGTGCGCGGACCGAGGCTTGCGGGATCGGGAAGGAGAGCCTTCAAGAATTTTATCGGTACAATCTCGTGTCCCTCGAAATTGATCGGAGTAGTGGACAGCATTCCGACGTTTTCAAGGCATTTCATATGTGTGAGATAGCTTTGACCGAACGTCATGAAAAAGCGTATTCTCCTGACCTCCGGAATATTCAGAGCCAGCGACTCTATCTCCTCGTGGTGAAGAAGATACATATCCTTCGGTCCTACAGCGTCAAAGTTGTACACACGCTTGACGCTCATAGCGGGAATTTCGACCCAGTGTCCGTTTTCCCAGTAGCTTCCCGGAGCGGAGACCTCACGAAGATTTACCTCGGGATTGAAGTTGGTGGCAAAGGGATATCCATGGTCGCCGCCGTTGCAGTCAAGAATGTCAATGGTTTCGATGGTATCAAATTCGTGCTTTTTGGCATAAGCGCAGTATGCTTGTGTCACGCCGGGGTCAAAGCCGCATCCGAGCAAAGCGGTAAGTCCCGCTTTTTTGAATTTATCACGGTATGCCCACTGCCAGCTGTAATCAAAGTACGCCGAAAAACCGGCTTCCTTGCAGCGTTTCTCATAAACCGCGCGCCATGCGGGATCGTTTGTATCCTCAGGCTCATAGTTTGCGGTGTCCATATAATTGACGCCGCAGGCAAGGCAAGCGTCCATAATAGTCAGGTCCTGGTACGGAAGCGCTATATTCATAACAAGCTCCGGCTTGTAGGAATTTATAAGGGCGATGACCTCCTGTAAATTATCCGCGTTTACCTTGGCGGTGGTTATTTTGGTCTGGGTTTTCGCCTCAAGAGATTTTGCGAGAGCCTCGCATTTGGAGACAGTTCTGCTTGCTATGCAAAGCTCAGTAAAGATCTCGCTTAACATACAACATTTTCTGATGGCGACAGATGCCACTCCGCCGCACCCGATTACTAATACTCTGCTCATTTCAGTACCTCATTACCGCGTCAGGCGTATCAAAACGTTTGAACGGATCAAAATCCGAACAGTCGGATCAAAATCCGAACCAAACCGAGCCGCTTTCAGCGGTTTTTCTTTCAATAAAAGTTTACTTGTGTCAATAAAATCAATGCCTCATTTATATATCGCTAAGATAAGCTCTCTTAAAACCTTACAGGCGACGGCGGTTGATGCTCCGCTGCTATCGAGCACCGGCGCGAGCTCGTTAATATCGGCGCCGACAATATTGGTTTTTGCGACTGTCATTATCGCGTCAAGCAGCTGGATGAAGCTGATCCCGCCGGCCTCGGGCGTGCCGGTGCCGCAGAAAACCGAAGGGTCGAGGCAATCGAGATCCACCGTAAAATAAACGGGAGAGTTATCCTTTGCCAGCTTGTCGCATACCTCGGAAAGACCGTTAAAACTGAATTTATGCATATCGGTATGTATTTTTGCGAACTCAAACTCCGTTCTGTCGCCGCTTCTTATACAGAACTGATGTATCCTGCCGTCGCCGAGAATATCGTGACATCGTCGTATTACGGCGGCGTGACTTAATTTAGCGCCGAGATAGTCGTCGCGCAGATCTGCGTGGGCGTCAAAGTGGATAATATGTATATCAGGATACCTTTGGGCAACCGCCCTGACCGCTCCAAGCGTCACAAGATGCTCGCCGCCTATCAGGATAGGGAGCTTACCGTCGCTCAGTATTTTTGCCGTACGGTCTTCAATGTCCGCGAGCGCCGACTCGGCTGAGCCGAAACACAGCTCAAGGTCTCCGCAATCAAATACCCGGCAGTCGGTCAGATCCTTATCCTGATACGGACTGTAGGTTTCAAGTCCGAAGCTTTCGTGTCTTATGGCAGAAGAACCGAAGCGAGCTCCCGGGCGGTAGCTTGTTGTGGAGTCAAACGGCGCTCCGAACAGCACTATCTCAGCGTCTACATATTCGCTGTCGCAGCCTATAAAATATTCCGTGTTTTTTTTCATCATTAATATGAATTTTTCCTTTCGTACTCATAGAAACGCTTTGTTTGGCCAGATCTTAGATAAAGTAGGGGAAAGAGAGGAGACGTAAAGCAGCGTAAAAGCTTAATTGTGGGATTCCACCTCAAGGAGCATTTTTTCAAGGAACGCGGGCAGATAAAAAGCGCCGACATGCAATTTGGTAGTATAGTACTGTGTATCAAGCCCCAAGCTTTCCCAGCGTTCGGCGTCAAGATCGTCTATGGGGTGAAATTTTTTACTGGAAAATCCGAAAAGCCAATAGCCGGCGGCGTAAGTCGGAATATGCGCCTGATATACTCGGCTGACAGGAAAAAGATTTACTATCCGCTGATGGCTTCTTTGCATCGCTTCGGCGTCGTGCTTGAAAAACGGACTTCCTTGCTGATTTACCATAATACCGTCATCGTGGAGAGCGTTATAGCAGATACCGTAGAACTCACGGGTAAAATATCCTTCGGACGGTCCGAATGGATCGGTGGAATCGACGATTATAAGATCGTACTCGTCCTTGCATCTGCGAATAAACCGCAGGGCGTTGTCAAAGTATATATGTACGCGGCTGTCGTCAAGCTTGCTTGCGTTTTCTGGCAGATACATCCGACAGGCCTCAAGCACCATCGGATCCATTTCCACAAGGTCGATGCGTTTTATGTTTTCATATCTTGCCAGCTCTTTAACCACCCCTCCGTCTCCGGCGCCGATAACAAGCACATCGCGGATATCGGGGTGAACGGCCATTGGGATATGGGTTATCATTTCATCGTAAATAAAT
The DNA here is from genome assembly GCA_944393415.1 of uncultured Clostridia bacterium. Lineage (GTDB taxonomy): Bacteria > Bacillota > Clostridia > Oscillospirales > CAG-272 > SIG673. Next base: position 10,461 of record CALYAD010000060.1, read on the forward strand.
TCGTCGCGCTCTGTGAGCACCACATTCCCATCAAGGGTCAGCACCCGGCCAAACTCGGGGGTATCGAAAATATCTATCCGCTGGTAATCGCTTTCTTCGGAATAAAGATGACGGTTGACACGGATGCTGTGCTTGACGTCCGGCGTATGAAATTCACTGAACCATATTTCCATATTTTTGACCATTCCTTTCTGCTCGTTTTACACGATTTGCTGTAAGCGGGTCTTGCCTAACGTGAAATATATATTCCGTCGCCTCAGAATACAGGTGATTTCACGCGTAAATTTTTTTGCTGTTGCAAAAACGAAAATTTTACATATATTAAAAACGATTAAAACGGTTTTGAAAAAGATTTATCATTTGAGGAGCAAAAAATTATTATCGGGCTTATTTTGCTTATGCCAAAACATTGATGTTCAGGATATCTGGGTCTTCAGGACCGGTCATTGAGCAGCCCTTTATTTTTGCGTATTCAATATAATCAAGTATTTCTTTAGTGATTTTCTCACCCGGAGCGAGTATCGGTATTCCCGGAGGATAGCACATAACGAATTCAGAGCATACACAGCCCACGCTTTCGCCTATGGGAAGGCTCTTTTTCTTTGCGTAAAATGCTTCCTGAGGGCTGGCGACCACCTCGGGATCAATATATTCCTGTGACAAAAGCCCGCTCGGGTCTTTCTGATAACGACGGCGTATCTCAGCGAGAGCGCTGACGAGACGCTCAAGCTCCTGCGGTCTGTCGCCTATCGATAAGTAAGCAAGGATATTTCCGATATCTCCGAACTCTATTTGTATATCGTAATCATCACGCAGAATATCATAAACTTCTATGCCGGCAAGACCTATGTCTCTTGTATGCACGCTTAGCTTGGTGGGATCGAAATCGCAAATGGAATTTCCGTTGACGATCTCCTTTCCGAAGGCATAGTATCCGCCGATGGCGTTTATCTCTTCTCTTGCGTAGTCTGCCATTTCGATCACTTTGGCAAATACTTTTTTCCCTCTTAACGCAAGATTTCTGCGGCTTATGTCAAGGCTTGACATAAGAAGATAGCTTCCGGAGGTGGTTTGCGTCAGATTGATGATCTGACGAACATACCCCGCGTTGATATTTTCGCCGGTCAAAAGCAAGCTGGATTGCGTGAGGCTTCCTCCGCTTTTGTGCATAGAGACCGACGCCATATCAGCGCCTGCTTCCATAGCCGATACCGGCATATTGTCGCCGAAATAAAAGTGTGTGCCGTGAGCTTCATCGGCAAGACACAGCATGCCCGCATCATGCGCCATTTTTACTATGGCGCGCATATCCGAACAAACTCCGTAATATGTGGGGTTGTTTACAAGCACAGCGACTGCGTCGGGATTTTCCGTTATTGCCTTTGCGACCTGCTCTCTCTGCATACCGAGTGAAATACCGAGTTTTTTGTCCACCTCGGGATTTACATAAACAGGGACCGCGCCGCAAAGCACCAGCGCGTTAATGACGCTCCTGTGGACATTTCTCGGAAGGATAATTTTATCGCCTCTCTTACAGGTGGAAAGCACCATGCTTTGTACCGAGCTTGTTGTTCCGCCTACCATCAAAAACGCGTGTGCGGCGCCGAAGGCGTCAGCGGCGAGCATTTCAGCGTCACGAATGACCGAAACCGGATGACATAGGTTGTCAAGAGGCTTCATGCTGTTAACGTCGATGCTTACACATTTTTCACCGAGAAACGCCGTAAGCTCCGGATTGCCTCTTCCGTGCTTATGACCCGGAACGTCGAATGGAACCACTCTCATTTCTCTGAATCTCTGCAACGCCTCGTAGATCGGCGCCCTGTTCTGATCTGATTTTTTCATTTTATGACAATTCCTTTCTTATTCCGGATAGCGTATTCGCACCATGAATTGAGTCAAGGTGCGGCAAAAAAGCAAGAGGATCTTTAATTTAAAAACAAAAACGACACAAGCTGCGTTATCGCAACTTGTGTCGATAATATTATCAGGTTCAGCGGTATAGCTTACTTAAGCCTCTCTAAGCATTTTTAGCTTATGGGTAACAAAACATGAAGGATATAAGCGCAAAACCATATAATAATTAAAATGATAGGTTTTTACAGAGTCTATATAGCAATAAACTTTTACTACTCTTTATTGACCGTTTCACAAGTCTGCGAAAAATCGCATTAGGTTATAAAGTAACCAACTTATAAAATTTGAGCTTTTAACTCAATCAATAACGACGGTGCTGAACCGTCAATCGGCAGTGGCCCCGGCTGTCCGTCCGATCCTTACTCTTTATCGAGTGGCCTGAATAATTGCTTGAATGACTCTGTTATAGACTCACAGCATTCCCTATTATATATCAAACTTTATTTTTTGTCAATACATTTTACAAAAGTTTAATAATAAAGTATATAAAAAAGTCGGTTAAAATAATCTGTAGTGAGGAAGGCGTACCAAGCGCCTGATTTTCCGGATAACATCCGAAGCAAAGATGCTATCAGATCGCGTAATTAAAGCCTGCGTAATCGAACTCCGCTAAAAATATCAAAGACTTATATAAAAATATTGCCGGGAACGACTGCTAAACAGCATTCAGATTAGGTTTTGCTTAAATAAATATAAAAAATTTTAGCTGGATTTCTTGCATACACGGTGTCAGGTTAATTAAACTTTGACTGATAAATCCGTTGCTATTATAATACATTATCATATTTTTTGTCAAGGCATTTCAGCTATAAGTGTTAATGAATATGTAATATTTGATCGGAAATAGTCTGCGAACGAGATATCGAATTAATTATACGGAACTGAACGACATCTGTTTTTATTACAGCGAAACACAGCCGACAGATCCGGAAAATTATTGACATTACGTTACACCCGTTATCCGGTAAGTACGAATGTATAAAAAATCATTATAACTATTGACATATTGTGAAAAAAATGTTATACTGCAGTTATGTATAAAAACTGTTTTCAAAAGGAACGGTAAAAAACATGAAAAAGATATTGATAAGCGTAATCATAATTTGTCTTTTCTCGCTGTGCATGCTCAGTCTTGTCTCCTGCGGTAAAGAGCATCAGCACGCGTGGGACAATGGTACGGTCACCGCTGAGGCGACCTGCACCGATCCGGGTGTCAAAACTTTCTCCTGCACAGAGTGCAGCGAGACCAAGACCGAAAGCATCCCTGCTTCCGGATTTGTGCTTGGCTTGAGCGGCTAAGAGGTTAAATTATATCAGATTATTTTGCTTTTCCCATTCGCTCCTGATAATACCGTAATCGGATATATCAAGAAATTCTCCGTTCGAGTTTTTAAAATACTCACGTTTTGTTCCTTCAAGCGTAAGACCGCACTTTTGGGCGACTCTGCCTGAAGCAGGATTTTTAACGGCGTGTGATATACCGATACGGTTTACACCAATTTCGGCAAACAGATAATCAATGACTGCTTTCGCGGCTTCAGACATAAGGCCCTTGTTCCAATAAGAATATCCCATACAATAGCCAAGTTCTGCCCATTCACTTTGTTCACTTAAACGGACGACACTGATATTGCCGATAATCGAACCCTCGTATTCCATAACCCAATTATATGTGTTGGGATTTTCATAGGCGGCACACCAAATTTCCAATAGCTGCCTTGTGGCTTCCGGCGACTCGTGAGGACACCAGGTCAGGTAGCGTGTAACTCTTTCATCGTTTGCCCAATTTTCAAACATAGCCTGAGCATCGTCAACAGTAAATTTTCGTAATGTAAGTCTTTCAGTATGTATAGCTTGTGTTCCTTTATGTGTAATCATATTTTTATTCTCCGATATTTGGCTTAAGATAATTTTCGGTATATTTTATGGTAGTGATATACTTTGCCATTCCGCGTTTTGATATTAAGTCGGCTATCCTCGTCGTAGTAGTTTGAATAGTTCTTTGTTTCCATCCCGAAGTTTCCAATTAAAAACAGTGCAGGCTAAGAATCACTCATAGCCTGCACTGCGTTTAGCTTGATCGGATTTAAAATAGCTGCTTTACCTGTTTTGAGTAGAAGTGGAGCCCTTGTAAAGATCGGTGAAGTTATAATCCACTCCGTCCACCGTTACGGTAATAGAGGTAAGCTCTTGGGTAGGATCGGCTACCGATATCTTATCGGATGATATCATAACGGTGCACGGGCTGCTTACTGTAACGCCGTTGAAAGTTCCTGCCTTCCAGAAGACATATCCGGTCATCGCGGTGCTTTTATCTCTGACAGCCATAACGTCAGCCGTGTTTGAGAGAATTTCAATATCAGGATTCATTGAATAACTTATACCGTCGCTTGAGCTTGTGACGGGAAGGAGTACGTAGGCATAGCCTTCATTTGTGAAGTTTTTGCCGTGGTCAATGTAAAGCTCAAGAAAACTTACGCTTCCGGATGTTCTTCTGTAGTTTACATTAGTATCCTCCGGCAGGTAAACGCAGCCGAAGTTTTCAATATAGAGAGACTGGGGATTACTTAATACTCCGGCTGAGCCTGTCACGGTTGTGCCGTCAGCCATAAAAACGCCGTCCGCGGCTAATTTGCGGTTTTCGATTATGGTTTCGGTATTGAAGGAGTCGGAGCAGCTTATCCCGGCGCCGAGGCATACTATCTCGTTATCGAAAACGAACCATGCCTTTTTGCCGTTCAGCGTAGAATTGAATTCCATTTTGCCGGTAGAGGATTCAAACTGCATGGCGGCGGTCATACAGTTTTCGAGAGATACGCCTCCGACAAAATCATATTTTGAAAGAGTATTGGATGAAGAAATATTCTGGTCTGTTCTTCCCACTGTGGTAACGGTAGTGCCGGGAAGACGGTACGGGTTTACGTTATGCCAGAAATCGGGGTCATAGTCGTTAACGGTGGTATAGACGTAAAGCATTCCGTCGCCGGTATACCAGCCGGTTCCGTTTTCTTCGTTTATCGCCTCATATTTTGCGATACGGGAGGATGACAGCGAGATTCCGACGCCGTATTTGCTTAGCTGTGCGATAGGTCTGTCCATTCTTGCGAACACCTTCGCGAACTCGAAATCGGTCCGTTCGGCTACGCTGGTGTCGGCGAGTATTTCGTCAAGTATCTTAAGGTCATGAGGAGAGAGCGCGGTGCGGTAATAGGCGCCGTTGTAAGCATAATACTCCTTTATGATGGATTTAACATAATTTGAGCTGTCCTGAGAGGTAAGGTATTTAGTCATTCTGAGCATGCCCTGAACCGCTGTAAGTCCCAGAGAGACATCGGTGGAGGTACGGCAGATGGAGCGGCCGCGAACAAGCCCGAAGAAGGCGCCGTGATACATTAGAGGCGTGAAAGAATCAACCGTCCAGTCGTACTGGCAGCCTATAAACTCATCGCTGAAGCGGAAGCAGGTGTCGCTTGTCGCCAGAATCAGCTTGGAAAGCGCTTCAAGCATAATCGGACCGTAGCTTCCGGTGTAGGCTATGATATCGTGCTGGATAAAGGAGCCGTCGGTATAGAATCCGTCTCCCTTTTCAACGTATACGCAGCACTCATTAAGGGCGTCGCGGGAGATTGCCAGACGCTGATAATCCTTTTGAATAGCCCCCGCGCCCATGGTGACGTATGCAAGGTCCACGCGGTTTGCCATCGTCATCGTGGGAAGAGGAACATAATTGTTTACCGGCTCAAGATATTTATCAACGAGATCCTTGGAGATATCCTGTTCTATAAGAAGCAGGATGTTTACTATAGCCTGAGCGGAGCCGATCTGCCAGTCCCACCAATTGTTACGGGACGGATAACTGTTCAGCGACTGATCCTTGTAATAGTTTTCATGCATGTAATCGAGAGCGTAAAGAATATCGTCAAGAAGCTGCTCGTCTTTATAAATGTCGCTTCCCTCGACGGAATATCCTATCGCCATATTGAGTATGCGGTTATAGTTTGTAGTAATGCCCGCTGTGGTCGACATATCCGTGTTGAATGGTACCGTGCTGCCGCGGGTCATGGCGCTCTGAGCTGACTTGGCGTTGTTAACATAGCTTTCAAGCTTGGTTTTGTAATCCGAGGAGGCGTCCTTTAAGCTGAGTCCGCCGTTGAGCAGCTCTACCAAAGTCTCCTTTATATGATCGTAATTATAATCTCCGATGTCGTCCGCTTCAAGATTGAACTTATATGAATTGTTTGTAAGATATACGGAATCGATGTAAAGAACCGTTTCCGGATCGGGAGTCATGCTCCAGCCGGAGGCGTTTAGTGTGAAATCACTGACCTGAGAGAAGTCCGCGCCGTATCCGTCTGTAAATTCGCCGAGATTTAAAACGAGCTGCTTCCAGCCGGTCCAGTTTACGGTTATCGCGTGGCGGCGGTAAGCCGTTTTACCGGGCTCGGAGGCAGAAGGCTGGCAGTTTATGCACAGCTGCATCTGGGAGTAGGTAGCTTTCTCACTGTATATCCATAGTGTAACAAAGCTGTACTCGGTTATGTCCGACGGAACCTCCGTGAATTTAACGGAAGTTCTGGTGTCCTGTCTTTCCCATTTTGCTGAAGAGGAGCTTCCTTCCCGTGTTATTTCGGAATTTATCGGAAGTCCGATAAGACTGTAGTCCATGGCGTTTCCGGATTCTACGATATAATGTGTATTTTCGGGATCCTCCACGACTTCATATGTAATAACGGTGTCATGACCTTTCATGTATTCAGGGTCCTCCAATCTGTCGTCATCGGTCTTCTTTTTACAGGCCGCAAGCAGGGGAATAAGCATTGCTGCGCATAGTAAGAGCGAGACGATTTTTATAAGATATTTTTTCATAAATATGACCATTCCTTTCTTACGCCAAATCAGCGTATCGTTCGGTTTGCCCTTGGCAAATCGGCGCTGTGCTTTTGGCGCCGAAGTCACAAGAAGGCCGGAAGTGAAGGCACGCTTTGAAAGTTTATTTTCAAGCTTATCCTCCATGGGCGGCTAAAAAACTTAACACTTATTACTATAGGTTAATAGACATGAAAAAATCTCGCGCTTTTGAAAAAGTCCGGAAAAGCTTTTCGATAAAATTTTTTCATTAATCACGAATGATCAATGCTGCCGCAAAATCGTTTAGCGTTTAGACATCTGTTTGTTTCAGACCAATGCGCGGAGGTATTCAAGACCGGCTTTCAGAGCGGGAATATTATCCTCAGGACCTTCGAATTCTATAGACAGCCATTTATCGTACCCCGAGTTTTTCAGCACTGTAACGCAGCCTCGGATATTTACGACCCCGTGTCCTATCACCGTTCCGCGGATGTGATTTCCTCCGGCGGTGCCGAAGAATTGAGGCGGACGGGGAAGCTCTCCGCTTTTAAAGAGAAAATCCTTTGCGTGGGCGTGAAATGTGTACGGAGCAGCAATGGATACCGCTTTTACAGGATCAGCGTCGGCGCACAGAAAGTTTCCTATATCGCAGAGCCAGCCGTAATTTTCATGTCCTACCGCAAGAATAAGCTCCTCGACGCGTTCCGGAGACTGAAATATGTAACCGTGGTTTTCGGTGCAGGTACGGATTCCTTGGGATGCGGCGTATTCAGTTACGCGGCGTATCCTGGGGGCCATTTCCTTTATCGCGTCCCTGTAGCTGTAAAGGTGTTTTTTGGGGAGCGAGTAGCAAACGTCATGTCGCATAACGGGCGCTCCGAGCTCCTTTGCGACGTCTACGCAAGCGCAGACGCGTTTTATTTCGGATTCGGGATCGTCCGAAAGAAAATCAGCGCCAATCGTATAAGCGGTTATTTCCAGACCGATCTTTCCGCAGTACTCTCTTATTTCCTTCGCCGTCTTTAAAGGATCGCTTGTGATTCCCCAGCCTTTATTGTCGAGGTCAATAAATTCTATCCCGTCGAAGCCCATCTCTTTCGCAAGGGAACATATTTTTTGGTAGTCGCATTTTTCTTTAGTAATGTACTTATTGAAGCTGTAACTGGAAACGCCTATTTTCATGATCAAAAATATCCTTTCTTCGGGAGTTATTTTACAAAAAATCCTTGCGCATGGGAGTAAAGATATCCAGCATGACCGAATCGTCCTCAAGACATATCAGGGAATGGGAAACATTCGCTTCCGCGTAAAAGCAGTCCCCTGAGTGAAGAACGGAGGTCTTGCCGTCTACGGTAGCTTCAAATGAGCCTTTGATTATGTAACCGCACTGGCGGTGGGGATGGGTGTGCGCCTCTCCCACCATACCCTTGTTCCACTTCAGCTCACAAACCATAAGATCGTAGATGCAGCCCTTTACGGTGCGTTTGACGCCGTTTGGCAGAAGCTTAGCGTCATTATCGTCATTTATATAAAACATATATCCGCCGCCTTTCGGTAAGATTCAGCTTTTATAGTAGTTTATCAGACAGCCGGCAAGGATTATGGTCTTTTCATCGCTTGTCAGCGCCGAGAGCCCGAGAGTAAACTCATTTAGTCTGTCGTTTTCGATCACGTAAGCCTTTATATTCTCTTTGCCTTCTCTGACGGCTTCCTTTATACCGGGTACCCAGATGAAGGTATCGGTGTCGAATGGGAGCTTGCTTTGGTCGAGATCACAGGTAAACGGCAGAATTCCCCAGTTGATTAGGTTGGAGCGGTAACGCTTTGTAGCGTATTCTTTTGAAATATTGGCGATACCGCCGAGCACCTTCTGACATGAGGCGGCCTGCTCCCTTGCCGATCCGTCGCCCGGCTTTACTGCGTATATGACGGAGCCTATGCTCGCTTTCTCCGGGGAGGCATACCCGGCTTTTTTAATAGTCTCATAAACCGGGGCAAGCTCGGGGTTATCGTGGTTTTTGTTAAGCTCTCTTACAGCCTTGGCTCGGGGAACGTACTGAGGGTCTTTCCTTGAGAGCGCGAACTCGGAGAGGGCTTCCGGATTGGAACGGTAAGAGGATGTTTCGCCCGAGGGGATAAGCTCGTCGGTGGTCGTGACCGGATCAAGTATCACCGAAGCCACCTTCATTAACAAATCGTCAGTAAGCGGCTCCATTTCCGGCCAATCGCGGATATTGGGACCGAACACCAGCGGCTCATCGGGCTTGGCGTTTCCGAAGCCGTTATACACTCTGTTTCTATAAACGGAATCATCGAAACGGTAATCTGACTTGGTGTATTTGATGTCAAGATCGGTAGCGGGGGTAAGTATTCCTCCGTTTGCCGCGGTCGCGGCAATAGAGCGGGCGTCCATCAGAGCGACAGAGGCATTCTGACCCGCACCGGGCTTAGAGCCTTCGCGGTTCGGGAAATTACGGGTCGTGTGTCTTATGCTGAAGCCGCCGTTTGCGGGAACGTCTCCGGCTCCGAAGCACGGGCCGCAGAAAGCGGTTCTCAGCGTCACGCCGGCTTTGAGGAGAGCTGCGGCAAAGCCGTTGCGTATAAGCTCGAGGTATACGGGCTGAGAAGCGGGATAGGCTGAAAGAGAAAACGCGTCGTTTCCGATCGCGGAATCGGCAAGGATATCGGCGGCGGCAGTCAGGTTGTCGTATATTCCTCCGGCGCAGCCTGCGATGACACCCTGATCCGCGTGTATTTTTCCGTCCTTACCGAGCTTGGAAAGGAGTCCGTATTCCTTTAGTATCACGTCTGCGTTTTCGCATAGCTCACGGATCGTATAAACGTTTGAAGGATGGGAGGGGAGCGCTATATTGCATTCGGTCTTTGAAAGATCAATCTCGACCAGTCCGTCATAATAAGCTGTCTCTCCCGGAGAAAGCTTTTTGTAAGCCTCCGGACGGTCGTGATTTATAAAGTATTTTTCCGTTGCCCCGTCGGTTTCCCAGATAGAGGAAAGACAAGTGGTCTCTGTGGTCATAACGTCGATGCCGTTTCTGAATTCTATCGGCAGAGAGGCTATGCCGTCCCCGACAAACTCAAGTATTTTATTTTTTACAAAGCCGGATTCAAACACTGCCTTTATAAGCTCCAGCGCGACGTCCTGGGGACCTACTCCGGGACGCGGGGCACCGGTCAGATATACGCAGATCACTTCCGGGCGGGAGATATCGTAGGTCTTTCCGAGTATCTGCTTGACCAACTCGGGACCGCCTTCGCCTATGGCAAGCGTACCGAGCGCGCCGTATCTTGTATGGCTGTCCGAGCCGAGTATCATTTTGCCGCAGCCGCTCATCATCTCGCGCATAAAAGAATGTATGACCGCCTGATGCGCCGGCACATAGATTCCCCCGTATTTTTTTGCCGCTGAGAGACCGAACATGTGATCGTCCTCGTTTATTGTTCCTCCCACCGCGCACAGGCTGTTATGGCAGTTTGTGAGAACGTACGGAACGGGAAAGCTTTCGAGTCCGCTCGCGCGGGCGGTCTGGATTATACCCACATATGTGATATCATGGGAGGCGAGAGCGTCGAATTTAATTTTCAGAGCGTTATCGTCGCCGGAGGTATTATGTTCCGTAAGTATGCCGTAGGCTATGGTGTTTTTTCTTGCGGATTCCCTGTCAATTTCTGCGTCGCGCGTGATACGACGTCCGTTTTTCAGGAAAACACCGCTGTTAGTAAGCTTTGCCATGAAAAATGCATTCCTTTCGTTGAGTGTGTTGAGTCTGAGCCGGGATCGCCCTGAGATATTTGGGCTTTTTTACTCTCGGAGCGAACCTGATATTTTATAAGACGTTATATTTATTATACAATATAGGTATGTAAAAGTCAAGAGTTTTGTGAGTTTTTGAGAAAATCCCTCGTTTGTCCGGTGAAATATTAAAATAACTCTTGCAAAAGTACAAAAAATGGTATATAATAAATACAGTTGTCCGCTTAATGGATATTTATACACAGTACGCGGTATGAAAGGACTGACATAAGTGTTTAAGGAGAAAAACAAAAGCAGAGGTCTTGAGGAAAATTATATAAAGAAACGGGCGGTCAGAATTTTTTCCGCGGCGTCTTCTTTTGCAGCTGGGGTACTTTTTATATTAGCGTTTGCGGTCTCCTTTGAGCCGGAAACCGCTCTTTTAGGGCATGGGGACATGCTGTTTCCGGCGGGAGCGGTCATATGTATCGTGTCTTGTGTGATCTGTGCTATATACTGCCGTTTCGCTATACCAAAAAATAAGGAAACGGGATCCGTTCTTCCGGATGAAAATAAATTTGAGCAATATTACAGGCTGGACAGCGGCGCTATGAAGGCGGCGCGCTATGTATGCGCCGGCGCGCTTTTTGCCGAGGGAATTGTAAGAATATATCTGCTTTTCAGAGGAGACCTGTCATCCTCCGTCCAACCGATCGTGGCGATCCTCGCTGTTCTGCTGTTTCTTCCGCTCACGCTTTACTTTGTTCCGGAGATATCGTCGCTTACCGCTCCGGCGTATCCCAAAATACACCTTGTGTACGGTCTTGCGGGAGTCTTGTGGTTTATATTTAACGTAATATATCTATATTTTGACAGATCTGTCGCGCTCTCCTCTCCGTACACTCTTTTCATACAGATAATGCTGCTCGCGATAATGCTTGCTGTCGTTTATGAGATAAAAATGCGGACTGACTCGCCGTCGCCGAGAATGCGCCTTGCGACACTGTGTATCGCCGTAATCCTTACCGGAGGCTTTACTCTCGGGAGAATAACGATGCTGATATGCGGAAAGGTCGTGTCGCCGGACGACGTCACGGGAATTGTTACCGCCGCGGGATTTACGGTATATCTTTTTGCAAGGCTGTTTTTCTACGATGAGGACTGACGTGGCAGCGTGAAAAATATATTACATCGCATCAGAACGCGGACGGTTTCACGCATAAATTTTTTTGCGGAGCAAAACACGAAAATTTTTCAGATTCTATTTGCGCCGTCATGGATGATTAAAATGAGATTTTACGAATTCAGGAATATACTTTTTGATCTTGACGGAACCGTAACTGATCCGTACGAGGGAATAACGGCGTCAATACTTTATTCGCTTGAATATTTTCCCGAAATCAGGACGCCGGGAAAAGAGGAGCTGAAAACTTTTATCGGTCCGCCGCTTTCAGACAGCTACAGAAGATATTTTGGTATGAGCGAACAGGAGGCGGGTGAAGCGGTGGAGCGTTACAGGGAATATTATAGAGAGAAAGGGATATTTGAAAACCGTCTTTACGATGGGATGAAAGAACTTTTGAGTGCCATTAAAAACTCTGGCAAAAGTATTTATCTTGCCACTTCTAAGCCGGAGATTTTTGCCAGACGCATACTTGAATATTTTGATATATACGGTTATTTTGACGGAGTTTACGGCAGTAGCCTCGACGGTAAAACGGTAAAAAAGGAAGATATAATAGCTCTTTTGATCGAGCGTCAGGGGTGTGATCCAAGGGATACGTTGATGGTCGGCGATACGGTATATGATATTATCGGGGCGGCACGATGCTCGATAAAGGCGGTGGGTGTCACATATGGATACGGCGATGAAGAGGTTTTAAGGAAAGCCGGAGCGGCGGCAACCGTAAAAACGGTAGAGGAGCTGCGTGAACTGCTGATCAATACCCCAAAAAGGGAATAAACCGGCCGGAGCATTGAAATAAGCCGGTCTTTAAAAGCTTTTTTGACTGTATATCTTTAAATATCCCGTAAAGACAAGCGGCTTTTTGACGGGATGCTTTATCATACATTCCATAATGATTACGCCGGTTTGGTGGAGGAAAGGAAGGGTCATTGACATGACGGGAGAAAAAGAATATTTTGATTTTGACGATATAGGAGCGTGCGCTGAACTCGCGGAATTGCTGTTTCCGGGCGTAAAGGAAAGTCCGGAGGAATGTGAGGGGCGTTTTCCGGAAAGAAAGCTTCCCGAGGGGGCTAAGGTTACGAGATTCGCGCCCAGTCCGACAGGATTTCTGCATTTCGGGGGACTTTTTCCAACCACTGTCGGTGAAAGGCTTGCACACCAGAGCGGGGGAGTATTTATACTGCGCATAGAGGACACTGACGCAAAGCGCGAGGTGGAGGGAGCGGCGGAAAGTCTGATAAACACGCTTTCGTATTACGGAATAAAATTTGACGAAGGGGTTACGGCTGAAGGGGAAAAGGGTGATTACGGCCCTTACAGACAAAGCATGCGCGCGGCAATTTACCATGTGTACGCAAAGAAGCTGGTTGCGGAAGGAAAGGCGTATCCATGCTTTAGTACCGACGAAGAGCTGGAAAAACTGAACAGCGCCGACAAAAAGGCTGAGCTGAAGGAAAAGGACTGGCATTTTGACGCGGAAGCAGTAAAGCGGGAGCTGCTTGAACGCAGACGCTTTACGCTTGAGGAGGTAAAAAGCTCGTTAGCGGCGGGCGAGAAATTCGTTCTGCGCATCCGCGCGGACGGAGACTCGGATAAAAAGCATCCTTTTACCGATCTAATAAAGGGAAATATCGAGGTTCCGGAAAACGACGAGGACTTTGTTCTGCTCAAAAGCGACGGAATACCGACATATCATTTCGCGCACGCGGTTGACGACCATCTCATGAGAATGACGCATGTTATCAGGGGCGAGGAATGGCTGCCGTCACTGCCGAAGCATATACAGCTTTTCCGCTATCTCGGCTTCAGGCTCCCTAAATACATGCATATAGCGCAGATAATGAAGCTTGAAAACGGTGCAAAGAAAAAGCTGTCAAAGCGCGATATGGGCGCGAATATGAACGATTATAAGCGTATGGGGTTCGCTCCCGACTGCGTTATGGAATATGTTATGACGCTTCTGAACTCGAACTATGAGGAGTGGCATATGCAGAACCCGGATAAAAAATACACGGAATTTCCGTTTTCCATAAAAAAGATGAGTACCTCAGGCTGCCTTTTTGATTTGGCGAAGCTCGAGGATGTTTCTAAAAACGTACTCTCCAAATATACCGCAAAGCAGATTTATGAAGGAGCTGCAGAGTGGGCAAGAGAGTTTGATCCTGAACTTGCCGCGCTGCTTGAACGTGACCCTGAATACGCCGAAAGGATATTTTCAATAGGTCGCGGAGGGAAAAAGCCGCGTAAGGATTTCGGCGCGTGGGGAGAGGTCAAAGCGTATATGGGCTTCTTTTACGATGAGCTGTTTGAGGTCACAGAGGCATTGCCGGAGGGTACGGACATTACTGATGTTAAGCAGGTGTTAACCGTATTTGCCAAGGAGTACGACCCTGAGGATACACAGGACGTATGGTTTGAGAAGATCAAGGCTGTAGGCGCTCCGCTCGGATATGCCTCGGATATGAAGGCTTATAAAGCCGCGCCGGAGCAGTATAAAGGCAGTGTTGCCGACGTTTCCGCGTTTCTGAGGCTTGCAGTGACCGGCAGGCTCAGCTCTCCCGACATGTACGAGGTAATGCGTATAATGGGAAAAGAGCGCGTGGCAGGAAGGCTTTCAGCGTTTGCGGGTAAGCTGTGAATAAATATACCTAAGAAAGGATCGCTTGTTATTATGGAAGAGATCACGTCAAATTTTATACATGAGTTTATTGATGAGGACCTTGAAAAAAATCCGGGGAAAAAGGTTCATACAAGGTTTCCGCCGGAACCTAACGGTTACCTGCATATCGGTTCGGCAAAGGCGATATGGATAAATTACACTACGGCGAAAAAATACGGCGGACTGTTTAATCTGCGTTATGACGATACCAACCCCGCAAAGGAAGATAACGAGTATGTCGAGTCTATATATGAGGACCTGATATGGCTCGGAGCGGTGCCGGACGGCGGCGTATTCTATGGCTCAGACTATTTTGATAAGTGCTACGAGTTTGCGGTAAAGCTGATAAAGGACGGCAAGGCGTATGTCTGCGACCTGAGCGCCGACGAGCTGAGGGAGTACCGCGGAACGCTGACGGAGCCCGGAAGAGAGAGTCCGTACAGAAACAGAAGCGTTGAGGAGAACCTTGATCTGTTTGAGCGGATGAAAAACGGAGAATTTCCGGACGGCTCCAAAACCCTGCGGGCAAAAATCGACATGTCGTCGTCCAATATCAATATGAGAGACCCGGCGATATACCGGATCGTGCGTGCCACGCATCATCGTCAGGGCGATAAGTGGTGCATATATCCGCTTTACGATTACGCCCACCCGATACAGGACGCGCTGGAGGGAATAACCTATTCGCTGTGTTCGCTCGAGTTTGAAAATCACCGGCCGCTGTATGATTGGGTGGTAAACAATATCGGATTCGCTGAAAAGCCTCAGCAGAGAGAGTTTGCGCGTCTTAACGTAACCTATACCGTTATGAGCAAGAGATATCTCAGAAAGCTTGTCGAAACGGGACTTGTGGACGGCTGGGACGATCCCCGCATGCCTACTCTCTGCGCGCTCAGACGCAGAGGATACACCCCCGAATCGATATTCGAATTTATCCGCCGTACCGGAGTCGCGAAAGCGAACAGCCTTGTCGCCATTGAACAGCTTGAGTCATGCATACGAGACGAGCTGAATATAAAAGCAGACAGAAGAATAGCGGTGCTTGATCCGCTGAAGATAACGGTAACGAACTATCCTGAAGCCAAAACGGAATATTTTGAGGTCGCAAATAATCCTCAGTCTGCGGAAGCCGGAACGCGAAAGCTTCCGTTTACACGAGAGATCTTTATCGAAAGAGAGGATTTTATGGAGGAAGCTCCGCCGAAATTTTTCAGGTTGAAACCGGGAGGCGAGGTGCGTCTTATGGGCGCTTATATTATCAGGTGCGACGAGGTAATCAAAAACGAAAGCGGCGAGATAACCGAGCTTCGCTGCAGCGCGGACCTTGAGACCGCAAACGGCAATCCATTAGACGGCAGAAAGATAAAGGGTACTATACACTGGCTTTCGTCGGCAGGCGCGGAAAAATGTACGGTTAAGCTGTATGACAAGCTGTTCACGATCGAAAATACCGGCGATATCCCTGAGGATAAGACATATGATGATTTTCTCAATAAGGATTCGGTCATAACGCTTGAGAACTGTCTTATCGAAGAAGCTCTTGTCTACGCGGCGGCGGGCGAAAAATTTCAGTTTGTACGTACCGGTTATTTTTGCAAGGACACAAAATATGAAAACACCTTCAACCGCATAGTTACGCTTAAGGACGGTTCGGGTAAGAGGGTATGATCTGATGAGGCTTGTCGCAGCTATTGCGCGGCAAGCCTTGTTATTTTTATTTCCGCTCAGAATATTAAAATGGTGATATCAATGATACTTATACAATATCCGATAAAAAACGGCGATCCGGAAATCGGTAAAAAAATCATCGCTTTGGAAAATACCGCGTGGCCGGAAAGTAAGGAAGAGGAATATTTTCCTTCGGCTCCCGACACATATGTTACCTCTTTTGTTTTAATGGACGACGATAAGGCGATTTGTCATGTTGGGGTAAGAAAAAGTATTCTTCTTCATAAGGAACAAATGTATATGGCGTACGGATTAAGCGAAGTTGTGACCCACCCTGATTATCGGAATAAAGGACTGGCTTCTGAAATGATAAAAACGGCGGCTCGGTTTATTATCGGTCAGCATCCTGATATCAGTATTTTTACATGTAAGAAAGACAAGGTTTCCTTTTATACAAGAGGAGGCTGGGAAGCGGTAAAAGGCGCTTGTTTAGTAGGAGGGACGAAAAAGAAGCCGTTCCGAAGTGACGCCTTTAACTTGGTAACTATGATGATGTTAATTTCTCCTAATGCGATATCGCATAAAGCCGATTTTGAAAATACGGATATAATTATTGAATTAGGGGAAGGTCAGCTTTGGTAACCCAACCTGCTATGTCATAAATAAAATATACTGATATATATTAAATTTATAAATAAATTTAAAAATATTTTGTGTAATATTTTGTTTTTACTTGACATCAACAATTCGGTAGGATATAATATAATAAGGAAGATATATAAGAAAACGATAATATTCCGAAAAATAAAGAATTTGGAAGGTGTGTGGAATGACAAAAATAGATATTGTATCAGGGTTTCTCGGAGCCGGTAAGACGACGCTTATAAAAAAGCTTATTAAAGAAGCTTATTCAGGTGAGAAGCTGGTGCTTATAGAAAACGAATTCGGAGAAATCGGAATAGACGGAGGGTTTCTTGCGGATGCCGGCATAAATATTACAGAAATGAATTCCGGTTGTATATGCTGCAGTCTTGTCGGTGATTTTGGTAAAGCGCTTAATAAGGTGCTTGATGAATTTCATCCTGATCGGATACTTATAGAGCCGTCGGGCGTCGGAAAGCTATCAGACGTTATCCGCGCGGTTCAGAATATCAAAAGAGACGATGCGGAGCTCAATTCCTTCACAACGGTATGCGACGCCGGAAAGTGCAGGATGTATATAAAAAATTTTGGCGAATTCTATATAGATCAGGTTGAGCACGCGTCAGCGATCATACTCAGCCATACGTCAGGTATGAGCCAGGAAAAAATAACAAAAGCGTTTGATATGCTCAGAGAGCTTAACCACGGGGCTGTTATAGTCACTACGCCGTGGGATCAGCTTGACGGTAAGCAGATAGTAGAAGCAATGGAGGGGGACAGCTCTCTTAAAAATGAGCTTCAGAAGCTTATCAGCGAGCAGGATGATTTAAGTCGCCATCATGATGATGACGATGAATGCGGACACGGACACCACCATCATGGCGATGACGATGAGTGCGGATGCGGACATCATCATCACGGCGATGACGATGAGTGCGGATGTGGACATCATCATGACGGCGATGACGATGAGTGCGGAAACGGACATCATCATCACGGCGATGACGATGAGTGCGGATGCGGACATCATCATGACGAAGAGCATCATGAGCATCATTATGACGAGAACGGCGTATGCAGCTGTGGACATCACCATCACCATGCTGACGAGGTATTCAGCAGCTGGGGGGCGGAAACCACGGTACGTTTTTCTGATGATAAAATCAGAGATATTCTTGAAAGCCTTGAACAGGAGGCTGATTACGGGATGGTGCTTCGCGCCAAAGGTATAGTTATGGCGGACGACGGAGGCTGGATACACTTTGATTATGTACCGGGCGAGCCGGATGTTCGCCGTGGCAGCGCTGCTGTTACCGGACGTATTTGCGTCATAGGGTCAGGTATAAACGAAAGTAAGCTGCAGCAGCTTTTCGGTTTAAATGACAGATAAAAAGGGTTTTCTTGCAAACTGATCTGTTAACCGAAAAAGATATTAAATAAGACGAAACGGTTTATAACTTGAAAGCTGTTTTTGAGTATAGGAATACGGCTGATTGCACGTTTTTGAGCCGCAAAGCGGATTTTGAGCCGCCTACGGCGGCATGGAGATTAGCGTGAAAAATATATTCATCGCATCAAAATGCAACGCATAAATTTTTTTGCGGAGCAAAGCACAAATTTTTCATTTCTGTTAAAAACCGAAAAAACGGTTAAAAACCGAAAAAACGGTTTTTTTAGCTGCCTGAAGGCAGCATGGGAGATTATTATGGAAATTCCGGTTTACCTTTTTACCGGCTTTCTTGAGTCCGGTAAGACACATATGATACATGAAACTCTGGCGGATAAGCGCTTTCAGAACAAAGAGCGTACTCTTGTCCTGCTTTGTGAGGAAGGCGAGGAGGAGTATGACACAAGCGCATATAAGGGTAATGTTTTTATAGAAAAAATAGAGCTTCCGAGCGAATTAAACACTGATAACCTGCTTTCTCTTTTCCGAAAGCACAAAGCCGAGCGTGTCATGGTTGAATATAACGGAATGTGGATGATAAAATTATTATACGACGCCTTACCGGAGGAATGGTTTGTTTATCAGGAGGTTATGTGCGTAGACTCGACGACGTTTAAAACATATAACGCAAATATGAGAAGTCTTATGTATGATAAATTTCAGGGCTGCAGTGTAGTGTTCTATAACAGGTGCACGGATGAGACCGATATAATGGAGCTGCACTCTGCGGCGCGGGCGGTCAGCCGTAGCGTGGGGATAGTGTACGAGTATACGGACGGAAGAATAAAACAGGACGATATCGAGGATCCGCTACCCTTTGATCTTGACGCTCCGCTTGTAGAAATAGAGGACAGGGATTATGCTATCTGGTACCGCGACATGGCGGAATCCATGGAAACCGGCGGTAAGAGTCCGAGATATGAGGGAAAGCTGTTTAAGGTCAAAGGCTTTGTTCTTCCGGATAAGTCACTGCCGAAAAATTCCTTCGCCTTCGGAAGGATGGTAATGACCTGCTGTGCGGAGGATATAAGCTTTCACGGTATGATAGCCGTCTCGGATAAAAATGAGGATTATAAGCAGGGAACATGGCTTATACTGACGGCAAGACTTAATTTTGAAAAGACAAAGCTTTACAGAGGCTACGGTCCTGTTTTTCATATAATCTCTGCCGAAAAAACAGACGCTCCGGACGACCCGGTTGCGACGTTCCAATGAATATAACTGAATAAGATGTCCCCCGCCCATTTTAGCGGCGTGCGCCGCTTAATTTTTTCAGTGGGGGATACAATTTCACACTGAAAACGTTGAATGACCGGGTTTAGCCCCTTGTTGAATTTTCAAAGTTAATTCCCGGGAAATATCAATGCTCTTTTATTTAGCTTAATATCAATGTGAAGGGCGGTTGCCGAAATGTATATATATGAAACGCATTGCCATACGTCGGAGACATCTAAGTGCGGTGTTTCGGACGGAGCTTCATACGCAAGGTTTTTTAAGAAATTAGGATACAGCGGTTTTTTTGTCACGGATCATTTCTGGGGCAGCAACGTTGTGGATATGCCGGATGATTGGAGCTGGAAGCAAAAGGTCGATCGTTTCATGCTCGGTTACGAAAACGCGAAAGCGGAAGGCGAGAGAATAGGGATAAACGTTATGTTCGGTTGGGAGTACGGAGTAGGTCCGACGCATTTTGTAACATATGGTCTCGATAAATACTGGCTTTATGAAAATCCGGACGCCGTCGGTCTCGGACTGGCGGAATACGCGGATAAAGTGCATGCCGACGGTGGATATATAGTTCACGCGCATCCGTTCAGAGGAGACGATCCGGTCATGAGCTTTATACCCGATCGCACGGACGCCGTGGAGGTCATAAACGGCGCCCGCGGAAACACGGAGAGAGCAAATGCCTATGCCGGGATGCTGGGTCTGCCGAAAACCGCAGGTTCGGATATTCATGATATCAATACCAAGCGAATGCTTGCGGGAGTCATATCGAGTCGCGAGATCAGGTCCGTGCGGGACTATATAGCTGAATTGAGTGCCGGGCGTCTTGAAATTTTTCAGCGGCGGAATATAATATTTTAATTAAAATAAGTATGCTTCACCGCACAAGACTGTAAAAACGGATATTGAAAAATCGGAGATGAGTCAAAAGCTAAGGGGGAACTTTTTTGAAAAAGTTCCCCCTTATGAATTCCATTCAAAAACTATTCTGAAAGGTATACGCCTCGATTAAATCAAATTCAGAAAGGTTTTAGAAAGTTTAATCGGATCCTTTTGGGTCGCGGATACAATTTTAATTAGTCGGAAATTGCTGTATATCGCGCAAAATCAGTCGCTATTTTCCGTATTATACAGTGGCATACAATACCCTATTCCCATATGTGTCTGTATATAGGGATAGCCTGTCTCGGTAGTAAGCTTATCGCGTACCGCGGCTACTATTACGCGCAAAGAACGTATCTCTCCTCCGATACAGTCATGCCAAAGCTCATTAAGTATGTCGACATACGGTACCACCTTACCGCGATTTTTCGCAAGCAGACAAATAAGCCTATATTCCAGCATGGTTAGATGTACCGGCTTTTCGCCGATGTATACATGGCAGTTTTCAAGGTCGATCCGCAGCTCACCGTTGTTAAAGATCGCCGGGGCGGCTTCAGAATCACGGACTTTGAGGGTTCGCAGTTCAATCCTGGCGATGAGCTCGTTCATTTTTACGGGAGAGCATATGAAATCGGAAAGAGGAGGGTTGAGCGGAACGGTTTCCAGATCGGTTTCCTGCAGTATGGCTATAACAGGGGCTTTTGTGAATTGTACTATCCGACTCATTAATCCGGAAAGGGGAGAGCCGTTGAATTCGTTCCCGCAGAGTATAATATCCGGGGCGAAATGGCAAAGGGTGCTCGGTACCTCATTAAAATCCTTGGTAAGCTTAACATAATAGCTTTTTTCAAGCTCGGATCGAATAGCTAAGCAGTTAATGTTTTGACAATTAAAGATCAGTATTCTTTTCAAATCAAAAATCCTTTTCAGTTTTATATATTACGGATTTTTTAAATTATACATTATTTATTTATACATGAAAAAGTAAAAATGTAAACGTATTGTAAATAGTAATATACTGCATTTAAAAATAGTTAAAAATGTGATATAATACAGCCAATTAAACAATGCAGTAAAGCTGATACAAAGTGTTTTAGTTTAGGGAGCGGAGTTTTAAAGCGCTATTAAAATTGACGATAAACGCCCTTTGCGGACTTACGCGTCGTTGGTATCGGCACAGCTCAAAGCGTACATAAAGCAGTTTCAGCGTAAGAAAGGAATTGTCATATATATGAAAATATCGGTTCTTGATGCCGGCACTCTTGGGGATGATCTTGATCTTTCCCGTCTTAAGGAGGTAGGAGAGGTTAGAGTATACCGTTCTTCCACGCACGATGTGGTAGCGGAAAGAATAGCTGATGCCGACGTGGTGGTGGTGAACAAGGTGCCGCTTGGAAAAGAAACTCTATATAACGCGAAAAGACTTCGTCTGATTTGTCTTGCGGCGACCGGATATGATAACGTGGATACGGAATACTGTAAGGCAAACGGCATACAGGTAAGCAACGTCGTTGGATATTCGACGGATTCCGTAACACAGGTCACTGTTTCCGGGATTCTGGAGCTTGCGACGCACATTAGAGAATACACGTCTTATGTTTCTGATGGCAGTTACAGCTCGTCCGGAAGAGCTAACAAGGTTACGCCGGTATATTATGAGCTTGCGGGGAAGACCTGGGGGATTGTCGGGCTTGGCAATATAGGTAGAAAAGTAGCGGAGGTGGCAAGGGCATTCGGTTGTTATGTTATCGCCTGCAAGCGCACTCCGGCGCCGGATATCGAATGCGTGGGACTTGACGAGCTTTGCAGGCGCTCCGATATAATATCGATACATACTCCGCTGACGTCTCAGACCCGTGGAATGATCGGAACGGAATGTATTAAGCTGATGAAAAGCAATGTTATTCTCTATAACGCCGCGCGCGGAGCCGTTACAGACGAAAGGGCGGTAGCGGAAGCGGTGAAGAGCGGAAGGATAGGCGCTTTCGGATGCGACGTATATTCGGAAGAGCCTTTCGGAAAGAGTCATCCTATGTATGAGATAAAGGAGTTGCCGAACGTATGCCTCACCCCTCATATGGCTTGGGGAAGCTATGAAGCGAGGAACCGTTGCCTAAATGAGATCATTGAAAACATCAGAGCCTTTAAATCCGGAGTGCGTCGGAATGCCGTTGTTTGAATCTCAGGCAGTGAGATAAATAAAATTACCGTAAAATTATCTTAAAAGCTATTGACCGTTATCATATGTTGTGATATCATATTTTAGGCACTTAGCGTGAAAATTACATTTGATGGAGTCAGAATGCGTCCGGTTTCACGCATAAATTTTCTAAAAAGCCGAACGCTTTTTGTTTTGCTTTGCAAAACACGAAAATTTTCATGTTTATCTGAATGTTATATGTAAGACAGCGTGAAAGTTACATTTGATGGCGCCGAAATGCGGACGGCTTCGCGTTTAATTGCAACGCAGAATACGAAGATTATTTATATCTGTTTGAGCGATACTACAAGGCTACATATGAAAGGATGGTTTAAAATATGATAGAAATAGAAGATCTGAGCAGATCTTACGGTGATGTCAAGGCCGTGCGGAACATAAGCTTTCATGTTAAACGCGGAGAGCTGTTTGCCTTTCTCGGATTGAACGGGGCCGGTAAAAGCACGACTATTTCCATAATATGCGGTCAGCTTCAAAAGGATAGCGGAAAAGTATTTGTTGACGGATACGATATCGATAGGTCGCCTGATAAAATAAGACGAAGTATTGGAGTAGTGTTTCAGGACTCGGTGCTTGACAGACCGCTTTCGGTTAAGGAAAATCTCAGAGTCCGGGCCTCGCTTTACGGGATATATGGGAAATCATTTGAAAAGCGCTTTTCAGAGCTTACGGAAATTCTGGGGTTAAAAGATATAGCCGGTCGCGGCTACGGTAAGCTGTCGGGAGGACAGAGGCGCAGGGTAGATATAGCGAGGGCGCTTTTACACCGTCCGGCTCTTCTGATACTTGACGAGCCCACGACAGGACTTGACCCACAATCAAGAAAGGCTGTCTGGAGCGTGATCTCTAAAATGAGGAGTGAATCAAATCTGACGGTTTTGCTTACCACTCATTATATGGAAGAAGCGGCGGACGCCGACCATGTTGTGATACTTGATTCCGGAAGTATAGCCGCGGAGGGTACTCCGGTAGAGCTTAAAAACAAGTATACCGGTGATTTCATAACTCTTTACAACGTTACGGAAACCGATCTGAAAAAGCTCGGAAAGCCTTATACGGCTGTTCCCGGTGGATACAGGCTCTCTGTAAGAGACACTGCTGAGGCGACGGGGCTGATACTGAAATATCCCGGAATTTTTCGGGATTATGAAATAATGAAGGGAAGGATGGATGATGTTTTTCTGTCCGTAACCGGGAAAAAGCTGGATGTACAGGAGGCAGAAACACTATGAGAGCTTTCAGAACACTGATCTCAAGGGATATAAAAATGTTTTTCGGTGATAAAGGTCTTTTCTTTACGTCTCTTGTAACTCCTTTGATACTTCTTCTGCTGTTTGTTACCTTTCTCGGAAATGTTTACAGATCGTCTTTCATTGAAGCGATACCTGATGGGATTGTGGTCCCGGACTCTCTTATAGAGGGCTTTGTGGGAGGCTGGCTGTTTTCCTCGCTTCTGGCGGTGAGCTGTGTTACGGTGGCGTTCTGCTCAAATCTTCTGATGGTGCAGGATAAGGCTAATTCTTCCGTTTCGGATCTTACCGTATCTCCTGTAAAGGAGTCCGCGCTTTCGCTTAGCTACTATGTATCGAGCGTTATCGTAACACTGGCAATATGCGCGGTGGCGCTCATCGCCTGCTTTATATATCTCGCGGTGGTCGGCTGGTACCTTACAGCGGCTGATATGATCCTGATATTTCTTGATGTTTTTTTGCTTGTTATGTTCGGTACCGCGCTGTCATCAGTCATTAATTTCTTTCTGAGTACTCAGGGACAGATAGCGGCGGTCGGTTCAATAGTCAGTGCCTGCTACGGTTTTATTTGCGGAGCATATATGCCTATATCTCAGTTTTCGGAAGGCATACAGAAGCTTATAATGTTTCTGCCCGGAACATACGGCACGGGTCTTATACGCAGTCACATGCAGGGCGGAGTGTTTGAGGAGCTGGAGAAATGCGGTATCCCTCAGCAGGGGATAGAAGGAATGCGGGAGGCCTTTGACTGTACGCTGTACTTTTTCGGAAACCGTGTCAGTATCGGAGCGATGTACGCGGTTATGGGTATTTCGGTTTTGCTGCTTGTAATAATATATGTTATGCTGAATGTATTTAAGGGAAAGGGAATGCTCAGAGCGAAAAGATAGTTTCGAGGGCATAATTTATACGGAATGGATACGGTTATAGAAACAAAAAGACTTATTTTAAGGCCATGGGAGGACAGGGACGCGCCCGCGCTGTTTAAATACGCCAAGGATGAAAGAGTGGGCCCTATAGCCGGATGGCCGGTACACACAAGCATAGAACACAGTCTCGATGTTATACACAGTGTGCTTTCAGCGCCGGAGACCTACGCGGTAATCCCGAAAGAAACGGGTGAGCCGGCGGGGAGTATCGGTATAATGTTCGGCACGGACGCAACGCTCGGAAATATGAAGCCGTGCGAGGCGGAGTTAGGGTACTGGATAGGCGTTCCGTTCTGGGGCAGGGGACTTATCCCGGAGGCTGTGGAAAAGCTGCTTGAGAGATGCTTTGAGATACTGGACTGTAATACCGTATATTGCGGGTATTACGAGGGAAACGACAGATCCAGAAGAGTTCAGGAAAAATGCGGCTTCCGTTATTACAGAACGGAAACGGAGCATATCGATATGTGCGGAGTTAAGCACGTGGAAATATTCAACCGTATAACAAAGGATGAATGGCGGATAAGACGCGGCCTTGAGATGAAATAAGGAAAATATTATCGTTGTACCGACGTAAAGGCGCTTTTCTGACAAAAAACTTATATATTAGCGTGAAAAATATATTACATCACGTCAGAATGCGGCCGGTTTCACGCATAAATTTTCTAAAAAGCTGAACGCTTTTTGTTTTGCTTTGCAAAACACGAAAATTTTTCATGTATATCTGAACGTTATATGCAAGATAGCGTGAAAAATATATTACATCGCGTCAGAATGCGGCCGGTTTCACGCATAAATTTTTTGCTATTGCAAAACACGAAAATTTTTCATATCTTTTAAAATATTAAAACCGATAAAACGGTTTTTTAGCTGCCTGAAGGCAGCATGGGGGATTCTTATGCTGAGAATAGAGAATTTAACTAAAACTTACGGAGATAAAAGAGCGGTTGACGATCTGTCGCTCCATATACAAAAGGGTGAGATCTATGGCTTCATAGGACATAACGGAGCCGGTAAGACTACTACTATCAAGGCATGCTGCGGCATACTTGGCTTTGATGCCGGCGAGATCTACGTGGATGGGATATCCATAAAAACGGATCCTCTATCGTGCAAGGCTAAGATAGCGTATATTCCAGATAATCCTGATCTGTATGATTTTATGACCGGAATCAAGTACCTCGGATTTATCGCGGATATATTCGGCGTCGGAAAAAACGAGAGAAACGAAAGAATAGGAAAATATTCGGATATGTTTGAGCTTACCCGTGACCTTGCGCAGCCGATAAGCGCGTATTCGCATGGTATGAAGCAGAAGCTCGCGATAATATCCGCGCTGATACACGATCCGAAGCTGGTTATAATGGATGAGCCGTTTGTCGGTCTTGACCCCAAGGCTTCTCATCTTTTGAAGGGTCTTATGAGGGACATCTGTCTTGGCGGCGGCGCCATATTCTTCTCGACGCATGTGCTTGAGGTCGCTGAAAAGCTTTGTGACAAGGTCGCTATAATCAAGGGCGGCAGGCTTATAAGATCCGGAACAATGGAGGAGGTACGCGGCGACAGCTCGCTTGAGGAAGTATTCCTTGAGCTTGAAGACGGCGGCTCCGCGTTCTGAAGAGGCGGAGATAACGACGGCTATAATTTTAATTCTGGACCTGAAAGGAATGCTCAGATATGTTTAAGGCTTTAATGAAAAAACAGCTGTCCGAGTTAATGGCGTTGATGTTCAGGGCAAACAGTAAACGCGGAAATTCCACGAATACGGCTGTTTATATTGTTATAATGGTTGTACTTGCCGGTTTAATGGCGGTGATATTTTTTATGCTGTCGCTTGCCATGTGCGCGCCGCTTGTCGAAGCGGGGCTTGACTGGCTTTACTTTGCGATGACGGTCGGACTTTCCACGGTTCTTGGAATTTTCGGAAGCGTGTTTTCAACATATTCCGGAGTCTATGAGGCAAAGGACAATGAGCTTCTGCTCTCGCTTCCGATAAAACCCGGGATGATACTGATCGTTCGTTTGCTTGCTATATATGTAATGACCTTTATATTCGAGGCTGTGGCTCTTGTTCCGGCGGGAATAGCTTATATGATATTCGGAGATCCCGGAGTATTGTGGTTTGTTATTTTCCCGGTGATGGTCATTTTGCTTCCGATGCTTGCGTTGGCGATATCCTGTATACTTGGATGGCTGCTTGCTTTGATAATACCGAGGATAAACAGTAAAAGTGTCAAAAGCCTTATTACGCTTTTGATTTCCGTTGTTTTTCTTGCCGCTTACTTCGTTTTTTATTCCAGGATAAATACTTTGCTGCAGTACGTCGTTACAAACAGCGAGAGCATCGGGGAGACTGTAAAGGGAGGACTTTATCCGCTTTACTGTATAGGAAGAGCGGCCGAGGGGGACCCGCTTTCCTTTGCGATAGTAGTTCTTTTTGTAGTGCTTGTTTTCGCTTTGATTTACGTTCTGCTTTCACGTAATTTTATAAAGATAGCGGTAGGAAAACGCTCCGTTTCAAGAGCAAGATATGTTAAAAAACCAGTAAAAGCGGGGAGTGCGGACAGCGCGCTTTTGAAAAAGGAATTTTCCCATTATATATCGAGTACGCCGTATATGCTCAATTGCTCGCTTGGAAGCGTTCTTCTGATCGTCGCTGCGGTCGCACTTGTTATAAAGGGCGGGGACATAGTAAATATGTTTTCCGAGATTGAGGGAATAGAAGGTGTGATGGCTGTTATCGCTTGCGCGTGTGTGGCCTTTATTATCACTATGAATCCGATTACCGCTCCCTCCATTACTCTTGAGGGAAATACTCTCTGGCTTTTGCAGTCTCTTCCGGTGGACGGTAAAAAGGTACTGATGAGCAAGATAAGGCTGCATATGATCCTTACCGCTCCCGCGGCGTTTATATGCTCGGTAGTGGCAATGGTGGTACTGAGACCCGAACCGCTGGCAGCCGTCATGATGCCGTTGTTTTCGGTGGCGTTTACCTTATTCTGCGCGTCCTTAGGTCTGATTGTAAATCTGTTTATGCCAAAGCTTGACTGGACGAACGAGACTGTGGCGGTCAAACAAAGCGGAAGCGTTTTGGTCTCTATGCTTGCGGAATACGTAGTTTTAATAGCATTTGGAGTGCTGTACTTTGTAACTGTAGCATTTGTCAGTGCCGGAATATTTTTACTTATCAGTACATTGTCGGTTTCTGTTATCAGCGTACTGATAATAAGATTTTTATTTACAAAGGGAGTAAAAATGCTGGCGGAGCTTTGATGCCGCGCGCAAAAACTTTACCGATACCGTATCGGTATATTAAGGAAAGGAATGTACATAGTAATGAAGAAGGAAACATTTAAGTCAAGTCCGGAAAATACGCTCGGATATTTCGTTTATCTTCCGAACGATTACAACCGGGAGGAAAAATATCCTCTTATAGTTTCGCTGCACGGAGCAGGGGAGAGAGGGAACGGAGACGATGAGCTTGAAAGAGTGAATAATATCGGACTCGGCAGGTACTTCAGGGAAAAGCTCATGGAGCTCCCGTGCATAGTATTGTGTCCGCAGTGTCCGGCTGACAAGGTATGGAATCAGCTCATATACGAGGTAAGAGACCTGATATTAAAGATCGAGGAAGGATACAGTGTGGATATTACCCGTGTCAGCGTAACCGGAATGTCGATGGGCGGATACGGAAGCTGGGAATTGGGAATGACCTTTCCGGAGATGTTTTCTGCTGTCGCGCCTATATGCGGCGGCGGGATGGCGTGGAGAGCCGGCGCGCTTAAAGGTAAACCCGTATGGGCGTTTCACGGAGATGCCGATAATGTGGTCTCTATTTCGGAATCAAGAGAAATGGTAGAGAAGGCTCGCGCGGGAGGCGCTGATGTGAAATTTATTATCTTCGGCGGAGTCGACCATAATTCTTGGGATCCTGCTTATCTTGAT
The DNA here is from genome assembly GCA_944393415.1 of uncultured Clostridia bacterium. Taxonomy (GTDB): domain Bacteria; phylum Bacillota; class Clostridia; order Oscillospirales; family CAG-272; genus SIG673. Next base: position 39,033 of record CALYAD010000060.1, read on the forward strand.
ACCAAGGTTATAGAGTGGCTGCTTGCTCAAAGAAACGGCTGAAGGAAAGGGCAATGAAACCCGAGTAAAAAATATAAATTCAGACGTGAATTGACTTTATTATGACACGATGTGATAATATGTTTCACGTCAAGAAAGCAATGGTCAGGATATGAAAAAAATACTTTTACTCAGCTGCTCAACGGGCGAAGGACACAACAGTGCCGCGCGCGCCATAAGAGAGCAGCTTGACGGCGCAGGTATAGAAAGCGAGATCGCGGATCCGATATCCTTCAGGGGAAAACGGTCTCAGCGGTTTGTTTCCTCCTGCTATAACAATATGATAAAGAACACTCCTTCGCTTTTCGGATTGGTATACAAAGCGGGTCTGATATATGACTCTACGGGAATGCCGTCTCCGGTTTACATGGCTAATTCAAGCTATGCCGAAAGTCTGTGGGAATATATAGAGGAAAAAGGTTATGAGGCTGTCATTTCAACTCACATTTTCGGAATGGAGGCTTTGACGGCGGTACGCCGAAAGCTTGGGAAATATATCCCATCGTACGGTGTTCTTACCGATTACACTATAATCCCTTTTTTCGGTGATTCAAGACTTGACGGTTTTTTTGTACCGCATGAAACTCTTAAGATTTCACTTGCGGAAAAGGGAGTGCCGAACGATACGATTTTTGTTACCGGTATACCTGTCGCCGCAAAATTCCGGAACAGATACGAAAAGTCTGAGGCAAGAAAGCTGCTTGGAATACCGGAGCAGGGAAAGGTTTATTTGGTTATGAGCGGCGGAGTCGGAGGCGGAAATCTTCTCGGGCTGTGCGACGAGCTGATAAAAGCAGTGGACGATGGCTCAAGGATATACGTTTTGACAGGACGAAACGAGGGAATAAAGCGAAAGATAGAGGAAAAGTACTCAGATATCCCTCAGATTACTGCCGTTCCCTTTACAAATGATGTCAACATCTATATGAACGGAGCGGATGTTCTGCTTACAAAACCGGGAGGTCTGTCAAGCACAGAAGCGGCGGTCGCTAATATTCCGTTAGTGCATATTAACGCTATCCCGGGATGTGAGAGCGAGAATGTTAAGTTTTTTGAAAATCACGGTATGTCCGTGTCTGCCAAAAATGTTCGCGAGGCGGCAAGCGCAGCTGTAAGTCTTGCAGACGATCCGGCAAGCTCAGAAAACATGCTGGAAAACCAAAGGCGTTGCATACCTCGGAACGCGGCGGAGGAGATAGCACGCCATGTGCTTGAGGAGCGGAGCGCAGGGATATGTGCCGCGCAGTGAAGTGTGCGCTCCTCTGAAATCCAACACAAACTCTTTTCAGAGAAGTTTTAGGAAGATCGTAAGAAACCCTTTTTCAAAAGGGTTTCTTACTAAAACAACATTGCATATAAATTAAAAAGCAAAGGCGACCCGGAGTACTCAGGTATTAACACTATGAACTATTTCCGATTACCCTGCCTAAATACTCATATGGATATAATTTGTAGCGCACATACCTGAAGGCATTTAATGCCTTAGCGTTTGTGCGCTGTTTTTGTCCTTATCGGCACAAAAAAAGATGAAAAGGTAAGTAACGGCCAGACATGTAAATCCACGTAATTTAATAATAACAGGATATGGGCGTTTAACGCACATATCCCGAATAGAAAGGCGGTGACAAATATAATGCACCATGCTCAAATAATTAAAAAAGCGGAGCAGATACTGCTTGATCATGGTTTTAAAGAGGTCAATATTAATGGACGCAGAAATTTTATACAAGAAAATGAGACGGATCAAAGTTACTTACGATTAGATGAGTGGGGAAAATGCATACAGATAGAAGTCGCGGAAAGTTATGAAGAGGCTTTAATAGGCGTTTACTATGACGCTGACGGAGTTGATATACCGGTGTCAATGCTGTCACCAGAAGAAGTAAAAGGTTTGAGCGACAGGTATATCTTAAATCATAAGTATACGGAATACGATTTTTACAGTATATTTCAGATGTATGTGGTATTGTTTTATAAAGAAAATTGTCTGATTGACAGGTTAGAGGATTTAGGTTTTAAGCGTGCTTTTGAGCGTGATAAGTATATCACTGTTAAGGGAAATTTAAAATGCGAAATCAGATATGACGAAAGTCTATCAAGGGTAGTATGTAAAATAACATCAGAAAAGAGAAGTATGGAGAGGGAATATGATTATGAACAGGGAATTTATCTGTGTGAAAGCGTGTTAGCTGATTTAGAGGAATTCATGAAGTAGTAATGCCGATAAACAAGATCTGAGGACTGTAAAGGCTTTTGGCAAGTCTTTGCCGGATAATGGTTAAAATATTTATGAATGAAATAATAAAAATTCTGAAGGATTATTTAAGCGGGGAAATCTCTGAAAAATCATTAAGAACGCAATTAAACAGCAAAAGAAAAGAGTTTGAAAAGGATTTCGGTATCGATAAAATAGAAGAGGAGGCTTTTCTGCATAGTATACTTGCAAATGACAGTGATGATTTTAATAAGGTAGTCGAAGAAGCTGTTAAAAAAGCAGCAGATACAGCGGACTTAAAATATAGTGTGGCTGTAAGGCTGCCGTATAGATATAACAAAATTCTGGAATCGGTATCTCGTTTGGTTTTGCAAAAGAGAAAATTGGATAATAACGAAATCAGCGGGGAAGCTTTCGCAAAAGAATATTACATGGTTCGGGAAATAATATGTGAAAGCTTTGATTGTTTGGAAAGCCCAAAAACACTTTATGATATTGTATACAACAATATTATTATTCTGGCAGAGGCAATGACGGATAGCGGAGGATTTTCCATAAGCTCTATATTTGTGCGGAACTATAGCTGGTGTATGGAAAAGCTTGAGAGTTTGCTGAAAATATATAGAGGCGAGGGAATGTGTCTGGTGTGCTGCTTTCGCTCAAACGGTATAACGGATATAAGCATTGTACTTTAAGGATTATGGTAAAAATAGGTATAAAAATAAAATAGGAGGTTGTGGTTTTCCGCAGAAAATAGAAGAAATAATAGATGATTGCTACAATAAGAATTTTTAATGTTGATGATAGTATAAAAGAAACACTTCGTAATAGCGTAATATTTAAAGAAGGTAAAGTTGAGAATTTTTATACAAATAGTATAGCTTCATATAATGACGAAAAATCAGTTACTAAATGTATAATGGATGTATTGAAAATTGTTAAGAATAATAAATCGTTGTTTGATTTAATTAATATGTCAGGAGGGAAAATTGAGCTTTATATTACATACATGCTGTCTAATATCAATGGTACAATATATTTGCCGCCTGACATAATCAATGAGTTATCAAAATACGGAATCAGCTTGGGGGTTGATTAAGTGTCTGCCGGATCAGAATTATTTATGGAGGTCAAAATTCCGTCTGATATTACGGAATATAAATCACTCAATGATATTGCCGATGATTTTAACAAACCGCTGAAAAGCTTGCGTGTTGTAGTCGAAGCCTTAACGAAGATAGGTAAAGGGTGAATGAGATGCTGAAAGAGCTGCGTGAAAAGTTGATACAGTACCGTAAAGGAGATTTCGGACGGGATGCCCTGAAAGAGTGGCTGAGTACGAAACCGTGTGAGAAATGGGTACTTTCGATTCTCGATATGGACGCAGAAGAAATTATCGCGCTTGAAATGTGCGACAGATTACTTCATAATATAGAACCTGATCCGGAAACTTTTAATCGTGTAGTCAGTAAAATAATTATGGCTATTGAAAAAGGCTGTATCGAAAAGGTTTGTTTTTATAAGGCGACAAAACTTTTATTCTCAGAAAATGAACGCAGAGTACTTGATATTGCAGAGCGTATATGTAACCAAGCGTTATATAATAATGATGAAGTCGGGATTGCCGCGTTCAATGAGTGCGATATTAGTTTTTTAGAGAATATGAAAAATACATATTATTATGATTATTACTTGTTAAACAGACCAAAGCCGCGCAAAAGTATACTTGAGATTTTTGTTTTTGATTTAGCGCTGATGTTATATGATATATATTATATCAATCAATGTGGTTCAAGCGATGTTCCAAGCGTTAAAGTGCCGCCGGATAATATTACGCGGAGTGATATGATAAAACGAATATCGTATATTACGGGATTTTTAACAGGGGAAGAAAGCGCATATATCCACATATGCGGACAAAAAAATAAATTTTGTGTATATCTACTGTAAATTTTATAATTAACTTTGAGATTGATGATAGAATTAAAACGGTAAATAAATGAGAAGAATGTCAGGGAAAATTAACCGCACAAAACGCTGATTTGGCGTAAGAAAGGAATGGTTATAATTATGAGAGAAAGATATTATAATCCACATTCAGACTATAATAAAATAGGAGTGTCGGAGGATACACAGGAATATATCCGTATTCTGAGATACATACCGGAAAATATACTTATATGCGCTGACAGTATAACGCCTTATTTCGGGTGGAAGAATCCGGAGGATTACTTTGAAGGGAAAAGGGCAGTGCGTATATTAAATGCATGTAATGATATAGAATGCCGCAAATTATTTGCCGAGGTCGATTTTACGGAAATAAAAAAACATTCGCTTGATCATTATATAAATTATATTGATCGAAAGCATTTTAATCTTACTCCGCTTTACTCGTATGACCTGTACAATAGCGAGGTACATATAGAAATAAGCGATAGTAAAATTATTTTTGAGTTTAATGGAGTGTACAATAAAAACAAAAATTATGATATAATACAGGATCATATTTTTATACCGTCGCTTATGGTCAGCTTTGGAAAGATAAGCGGGTTAAGCTGCGAGCTTCGGTCAGGTACGGAAACAGTAAAAGTCGGACCATCGTCAATTGATGCAAAGACGACTGCGATCGACGTAACAGACAAAGAAAAATTCGCGGAGTTTTTATCCGGAATAAAGTATGCGGAAACGTATTATTTAAGAGATTATAATAATGAAATGCATTATGAATTTCTTTTGCCGGGCAATGACAGGCTTGTTTCGAAATTCAAATACGGCGAAATTAAAATTGAAGGGTCCCGGATAAAAGTTTGAGCTCTTTTATTATTCAAGCTCCGCTTTTAATGATTTCCGCGCCGCTTTTGCGGGAAAATCCCTCGGCATATGAAAGGTGTGTTCTATATATGAGCTTATTGATAGTCGGAAGAGTGTGCTTATCAGATCCGTATAACAAAAAACATCACGCTGATAAAAGGAGCCGATAAAGCTGAAGGTATGGCCGGCGTCATTCGGAGTCAGATTTCAGGAAGATATGTCGTTCAATGGAAAGCAGAAATACCCGGATGCGAGCTATAGAAAACAGGGATATATACCGTTTGAGATAGTTGACGAAAAGGAGTCATATCAGTGTGAGGGGATTTTTACACACGCGGTCTATGAGAAGGGTGAAGAAGAGATAGTTTCGCTGATAGGTACTAAGCTGCCGAACCTTCAGTGTTTTTTTGAAGAGCTAATGGTTTCCGATATAATAGATAGTATAGTATGCAGTATGGAGGATATTCACAACGGGCAGCCGTTTATGGGGAGGTTTGAAATAAAGGCAAACGAATTTTGTAAAACCGTTATGTCGGTAAAGCATAGATTTCAGGTGCCTTCTATTGAATTGTGTATGATAAAATAAAAAAGCCGGATTTTATCATATCAGATCTAAAATTTGCGGCAGCGTACAAAAAAATATTATGCCCTCAGAGGCCTGACCGGAGCTAATGAGGCGAGACCTTAAGACAGACGGAGCACGAAAATATAAACATCGATAACTGTTATCGCGCAAAATTTGCTTATGAATAGTATAATGGAAATATCCGATTTGCTGGAAATGTATAAAAACAAACAATTAGGCCGGGCTCTTCTGCTAAAACAGTTAGAGAACATAAGCAAGAAAACCGATGGTCAAAAAGACGCATATTCGGTTTTTGTTAGAACGCTGATAATGAATATTGAGGAAATAATTTCAGCGCCTTCCGGTAAGGATATTGATTATTTTATCAACACGTTAAAAGGTGCGGAAGGGTATAAATTAAGCTATAGCTCTCTCATACCGTTAAGCATTTATAGCTTAAACGAAACAGAACGAAAGACACTCGAAATTGCGGAAAGCTATGACAGGAAAAGAGAGTGTGTTACGCAAGACATGGAGTATATTATAAGAAAGCAAAAAGACGGAGGTATCTGTAATACTTTTATAAGAGATATTGTCGAAATAATGCGCGTCTTGTACTCGCCAAACAGATTAAGACGGTATGAAAATTTATATCCGGATTATTTTGTGAAGGTTTCATTGGAAGAAAAACTCGAGCATATCGTAACTATGTTTGAAAATAACCGTTTGGTTTATTGCGTAATGACATTTGAGAAGGGCTTTTTGAGGGTAAAGTACATTGTGTGAATTCAAAGGTGAGCTTATAGAAGCTGTAACCGGCAATCCCGAATCAATCCCGGCAAAAAAATAATACGAACACCGATTTCTCTTCGGCGTTCGTATAATTCATTAATGGCGGAGAAGGAGGGATTTGAACCCTCGCGCCGGTCTCCCGACCTACACCCTTAGCAGGGGCGCCTCTTCACCAACTTGAGTACTTCTCCATCGGTGAACAGTGGTATTATAGCACAAAGTGAGGATAAATGCAATGCGTTTTGGAAAATTCGTTTATAAATTTTTTATGAACTCAGAAATATAAGCGGTATTGACAAAAGAAGCATAATGGTATATAATTACTGAGGATATAAAGAAATAAAAAGAAACAGGGTGTAAACGATGTCTGAAAACAGAAATTCCCCGCTTGCCCAGAGACTCAGACCGGAGTCGCTTAACGATATGGTGGGTCAAAAGCATCTCTTCGGAGAAAACGGCGCTATACGGCGGATGCTTTTGAGAGGTTATGTTACCAATATGATTTTTTATGGCCCCCCGGGGACGGGAAAGACAACCGCGGCAAACATTATTTCAAAAGAATCCAACATGCCTATCCGAAAACTGAACGCGACCACCGCGTCTCTGTCAGATGTACGCGATGTCATGGCTCAAACGGAAACGGTATTCGGCAGAGAGGGTGTTCTTTTATATCTTGACGAGATACAGTACTTCAATAAAAAACAGCAGCAGTCGCTGCTTGAATTTATAGAGGACGGGCGTATAACGCTTATAGCGTCGACGACAGAGAATCCGTACAAATATGTGTATAACGCCATTATCTCGCGTTCAGCGGTGCTTGAATTCCGTTCACTTTCTCCGGAGGATATCGCACCGCTTATAAAAAAAGCGCTTAAGATACTCAACGATGAAAACGGAACCGATAAAGGTATGGATGATGAAACGCTTGCCTATATCGCCGCGTGCGGAGCCGGAGACGCGCGCAGAGCGTTGAATTTTCTTGAAAACGCGTTTTATGTATCAGACGGAGACATAAAACGAAGCGAAATATCCGCGCTCATGCCGAAGGTAGTGGGCAGCTTTGACGCCGCGGGCGTTGTCCATTATGATATGCTGTCGGCGCTGCAGAAATCCGTACGCGGCTCAGATCCGGACGCGGCGATATTTTATCTTGCGAAGATACTTGAGGGCGGGGATCTGATAGGAGCGTGCCGCCGGCTCCAGGTCATGGCGGCGGAGGATATCGGGCTTGCTTATCCGCAGGCTATCCCGATAGTCAGGGCCTGCGTGGAAAGCGCGCTTGAACTTGGTATGCCGGAGGCGCATATACCGCTTTCGGATGCCGCGGTGCTTCTTGCCACAGCGCCGAAATCTAATTCGGCATATATGGCGTATGACAAGGCGCTTGCCGACCTGAACGCGGGAAAAGGCCAGAATGTGCCGGCGCATATGCGTCCGAGCAATAATTTTGACGGGTATAAATATCCGCACGATTATCCGGATCACTATGTAAAGCAGCAGTATCTGCCGGATGATCTTATCGGAAGCCGGTATTATGAATACGGGGCAAACAAAAGCGAGCAGGCTGCAAAGACGTATTGGGATAAGATCAAGGGTATGAAGTAATCTGAGCGATTTTTATATCCATTGACATACACGAACATCGGTGTGCCGAATATCTTACGTTCAGACGACAGCTATTTATTGCATATGCTTTTAAGTACAGGGGCGTATTTGGGTTTGAAGAGCTTAAGCATTTCATCGCTTCTTGGGTATATCTCATTCAGGGCCTTATAAAATTTCTCACTGTGGTCAGGATGAATTAGATGAGTCAGCTCATGGCATACCACATATCTTATGTAATCACGGTCGCACGCCGTAAGCGCCAACGTGAAGTTAAGATTTTTCTTTGAACTGCAGGAGCCCCAGCGTGAAGCGATGTCCTTTATACGTACGGAATTGTACTCAAGTCCGTTTTTTGCGGCCACTTCTTTTACGATTTTGGGAATGTAACGCTTTGACTCTGCCCGGAGGAATTCCTTGTAAAAAGCGCGGCATTCCTCCGGGGTCGCGGCTGCGGGGCAATGAAATCTTTGCCCGTCGAAAAAAAAGTGGTCGGTACCGTCATAATAAAGCGGGAAACGTAATCCGAAGTACAGGAGGGACAGGCTGTCGCTGTTTCCGAAGAGAAAACGGAGCAATTCACGATCGCGTTTTTCTCCCCGTTCGAGCAGTCTGGGTGCGTTTTGCCGGATAAAATCCAAGGCTTTGGATTTGGGATAGTTTCGTGGGCAATACAGCGAGAGAGTTCCGTCGCCGCGAAGTGTAAGACGAAGGTTGTTTCGGTTTGTACGGTAAATCAAATATCTGTAATTACTGTTTTCCATATACATGCCCGATCCTTTCTGATAAATCTGTTGTTCTGGAAGCTGTTTGCGCTTTTATTACGTTGTTGCTGTTTATAAGCGTTACAAACAGCTTTATATATTTCGGAAATTTATTTCGTATTTTAATCAATATGTTTATAGCCGCTTATATGCGGGAATGGGGATCAATATGAATAAAACGAACGTGATGAGGATGCTGGACGCTGATGGTATAGAATATGAAGCGCTTGAATATCTTCCTGACGATAATGACCTGAGCGGCGTACATGTAGCCGATCAGATAGGAATACCAAGAGAACAGGTATTCAAAACCTTGGTGGCGAGAGGGAACAAAACCGGTCCGGTGGTATTTGTTATACCTTGCGAAGCGGAGCTTGACCTTAAAAAATGCGCAGTTGTATCAGGAAATAAAAACGTTGAGCTTTTAACTGTAAAAGAGCTGTTACCGGTTACGGGATACATACGGGGAGGTTGCTCTCCTATTGGAATGAAAAGAAAGTTTCCCGTATATTTCGATGAAAGCGTTACTCTTTATGATAAGATAACAGTGAGCGCCGGAGTAAGAGGGTGTCAGCTGCTTGTTGACAGCAAAAAAATTCTTGAGTTTACAGAGGGGATTTGCGTTGATGTAATCTCCTACTAAAATTATATCATAGTGTTATAAATAATTATATAAAAATTACCGAATTTTTTATTAAAAATGTAATCGGTTAATTTGGGAATCTGCATTTTAATAATCGAAATTTTGTTTAAGAAGAGAAAGCAAGAATTAATAATTGTTGAATACGCACAAAAACGATATAATAATTGGCGAAGTAATTATACAACTGACCAAAAATAAAAAATAGTAGTAAAAAGGGTATTGACAAAAGGAGTAGGAAGTGATATAATATACGAGCGCTCTTTTGAGGGGAGAGCCTGAGGAGAGGCGCAAGAAGAGAAATGATCCTTGAAAATTGAACAACGAAGAGATAGTACGAAAAAGTACGAAAAAGGAAGCGGAGGTAGAGATACCGAAAGCAACCAAATCTCGACAATTCCTAAGAGAACAGTAA
>CALYAD010000061.1 GCA_944393415.1 uncultured Clostridia bacterium
AAAAAGCATTTAGCTTTTTAGAAAATTTGGGCGTGAAATCACCTGCATTTTGATGCGATGTAATTTAGTTTTCACGCTAATCACCTCATGTCGCCTTTGGCGACTAAAATAGACATGAAAAATTTTCGGGCTTCGCTTTGCGAAGCAAAAAGCATTTAGCTTTTTAGAAAATTTGGGCGTGAAATCACCTGCATTTTGATGCGATGTAATTTAGTTTTCACGCTAATCACCTCATGTCGCCTTTGGCGGCTAAAAAACCGTTATAATCGGTTTTTAATAGATATAAAAAATTTTCGTGTATTGCTCCGCAAATAGCGCTGATTTTACATTTTTCTGTAAAACATCCTTGTTCCATCGTTCTGCACAAAATACAGATGAAGCCCGGAGTTCAGACTCAGTCCGTCGCCCTTAACGCTGAGTACCAATATAGAAAAAGCGCAATTTCCGACTATAGTATATATATTATTAACAAAAGAGCTTATTTCTTCATTACTCGCGGCGTTAATCAATTTGTACCTGAGCGGAAGCAGAGCCCCGTCCGTGCCGGTACCGGAATTTAAGCTTTCATAAAAACCACGCAGACTTATCTCCTCTCCGTCGCTTCCGGTAAAGCTTATATCGCCGCCGCTTTTAATATCCCACCGACAGTCAAAGAGATCGTCTGTCTCCGCTCTTTTGCCTACAGCCACCCGGTTTTTAGATATATGCAGCTCTACGCGCTCACAGTCAAGCGGGAAGGTCTTTACCGTCGCCGTACCGGCTGAATCGGAGCAGCGGACGGACACCTCGTACATCGTCGCGCTGTCAAGAGCGGCGTTGACCACCACCGTACTCTGAGGCTGAAGCTCCGTCCAGCTGCTGAACGTTCCTCCTGTTGCCCGCCAGCAGTATTCATAGGTATAGCTTAGCTGCCCGTTAAGGGTATAAAGCACGTCCGGATCCACCGAAACGGAAAAACGCGCGCCCGAAAGGCTTTCCTGCCCCGCCTCGTTTACGCGCTTAACCTCGGCGGTAAACTGAGGAGGACCGTAATCCACTACGGTAAAAGTCCCGCTGTACCGCTTTATGTATCCGCGGCTGTCCTTCAGCGTGACAGACCAGCCATGCTCTCCGGGAACACTGAAATACTGAGACACTTCATTATTATCATACTCTATACCGTCGACCGTTCTCACACAGTCTATCAGATACGCGCCGTATTTACAGACGATATTGCTTACCGTTATTTTTATTCCGGACCGATTACGAAGCACAAGCCCTGTCTGCTGAAGCACAGGGTTGTTCGTTACAACGGAAGTGCTGACGGAGGCGCTCGGAAGGGCATCGCTTTCACCGAGCGTGCAGATCAGAGAAAACGACTTGGTAAGCGGATCCGCCGAGGAGCTTACGGCGGCCGTAATATTTACCGTGGCGGTAAAGCTTTTCGCGTTCTCATGCCCCGTTATCCAGCTCTGTTCCGTCTTAAAGCTCATATCCGCCGCCGTAAGAGTTTTTTCAAACAGCTCCGTGTTTCCGTCCTTAACGGTCACGGTAAGCGAGTATCCCTGCTCCGGCATACCGGATATTACGCTTACATTGTTTCCAAGAACGACGCTTCCTCCGCCGGAAAGGTAGCAGTCCATTTCCGTAAGCATGACCGGAAGCGAAATATGTCCATTGACAGTTACCGGCTCAAGCCCCAGCGACGCATGATAGTATTTCAGGCTTGCCGTAAAATCCGCTCCGTCGTAATACAGGTCGCAGCTGAGTCCGTTAAGCTGCGTCTCAAACACCGTCAGCGGTCCGCTTGCCGAAGCGTTGATATTTTGAGGAAGCTGCAGCGTCCTCCCGAACACACTCAGCGTGCTTGAGCCGCTGTTTCCGATAATAAGCCCGTAATCTCCGCTCGTTTCACTGACCAGCCTGACTTTACAATCCCGAGTATTCTCTTCATAGTCAAAAGCAACCGTCTCTATCTCAAGCGTAAGCGTAAAGACCGTATCCTCTCCGCACTGACATAGCTGATAGCTGTTTACCATTTTCCCGCCCATACCTTTCATATTGAATTACCGTGCCGCCACAGACGCTGAAATCCTCATCAGAAGACCTGAATACTAACCGTCATTTTTCACACGACACACTTTTCACGCCGCGCAAAAGACGGCTGCTGCTTATCTGCGACGTTTTATGACACGGCTTCTCGCGCAGCTCTAAACAAAAAACATTTATCCGCAGCTTATGACCAAGCCCTCATCGCTTTTAAGCACAGTGTTTCCTATAGTAAGAGAGGAAAGAACCGCGGCGTCGGAAATATACATGGCCTGATCAGAGAAATAAGCAACCTCGGCGTTGCCGATATAAAACGCGAGCCTGTTATCCGAAAGACGAACCTTATACGGAGAATTGACTCCGTCTCCGAAATTACCTATTTCTATACCGTAAACACCGTCCGCCAGCTTTCCGGTGCGTATATAAGCCTGCAGCTGTGTAACGCTGACGCCAAGAGCGTCCACGCTTTCCGTATTTCCGCTGATAGCGTTCTCCGCCGATCCCATACGTGAGACAAGCGCGCTGATCTCGTTAAAATACTGGGTGACTCCTTTGCCGTCGATCTCTATATTCTGTATCGCGGTTTCCGTATATTCGCCGATATCGCTTTTCGCCACGTAATCATTTTGCAGCTTAAGGTTTATTACGTCACGGGTCAGCTTAATCTCATTCGCGGTACGGATTATCTCAGCCTTAAGATCTCTGATATCGGACGACGTCACCTCCGCGCGTCCTGTAGACAGCGTCGCGCTTCCGGCCAAACCCTCAGACGTGCCAAGACCGTCAAATATCAGCCTTAAACGCCTATCAAGCCTTATAAGATAGCTCTTTATCTCCGATATCGCTTCATTTCCCGGGTAATCCCCCTCGGGAAGGTCCGGCACTCTTATCAGCTCCATCCCCTTACCTCGCTTTCTCTTGTGTATTCAAGCGAATATCCGAGGATTTCCGCCTTTCCCGTACCGCTCATATATAGCCGCACGGTATCTGCCCTAACCGCGGGGACCGGCAGGACTACCGTTCCGGATGTCCCCGACGGTATCACTTTTATCTCTTTGGCGCCGGCGCCCTCGTCAAAGATAAGCCCCGCGGAAACATCAGTGGTCACATTACGGACTCTCAGGCAGAGTCTTACCGGATACATACCGCTAAGGTCGCTCCTGCCAAGCTTTCCGGTCTCAAAACGCCATGAGACCGCCCCCTCCGTTATCGGATACCCTGACGCCGTGCAGTACTCCCTTTCCGTCTCGTCCGCGCTTTCCCAATCCCACAGGATGATATTCCCGCTCTGTCCCCCGGTCATCGCGTACAGCAGGTCGTTTCTCATCGCAAAGGCGATAACTCCGGGATCATCCTCGCACTGCCACGCCTTTTCCCGTGGATCATAGGAATATATACCGTCGTCTCCGTTGTCCGGAGAAAGCTTTACAAAATACTTTCCGTTATAGATCCCGGCGGGCGCTCCGTCTGAAGCCGCGCCGAGCCTTCCGAGCTGTCCGGATATCCTTTTGGGATAGGAGCCGTCATACGCGCATACGGCGTCCCTGCTTTTGTAATAGAGAACTCCTCCGAGCGTAAGTATACTTTGAGTGGCTCCGCGTTCCGCTCCCTCGCCCTTTACCGCCGCCTGAACTATCCTTCCTCCCGATATTCCAAGCTCTATCAGCCCGTCCTCACGGAAAAGAACCGGACTACCCAGGAAATCGCTTATCCCGCTGAAGGCTCCGCTTCCCGCAATGTCGGCATATAAGGCTCCCCCGTTTGCCAGAGTACTCCAGTTAAGGGGGTCGCCGGGCGCACTGGCGTAAACACGGCAAACGAAGCCGCCGTCGCGCTCAAGACCGTATCTGCAGCCCCAGACCCGGTCTCCGCTTACCGCGGCGAAATCAAGCAGCGGCATAACCCGTTTCAGTTTCAGGGAGCTTACGCTGCTCTTTATCGCGACGCCTTCGCAGTACAGAGCGTTATTTTCTATATAAGCTACTCTTATAGTGCTTCCGAGCAGCCCGTCGGCTCCCTCCACCTCGAGAACATCTCCGCTTTTAAAGCTCGCCCCCACACCGTTAAGAGTTATTTTTATATATGTTCTGACATCCACCCAGCGTCCCCCGTCATAACGCTTCAGCTTATACATACCGTCATCTCCCGCGACAGCGCATTTCTGCCCGTCCTCCGGCTCCTCCGGAAGCTCGTCCGATACATCGAACTGACCGACAGAGACAAAAGAACCGTCAACGGTATCAAGATATACTGTCGCCGACACGGACCATGTAGCGGCTATGCTGCCATGATCCGTGAAAAGAGAGGTGTTGAAATATATTCCGTCCGGAAAAATAAGTATGTATTTCCCAAGACGACATATATGTTTTTTCCCGGTAGTCAGATACAGACCGTCGATTTGCGAGCCGCCGTAATAAAAACGCCCGTTTTCCGTCCAGCAAAGCGCGTCGTCGGAATATATCCCGCCGCCCGATATAACCGGTCTTATCACCGAGCGCCCGGACCGCGGACGCAGAACAGCCGGAGTGTCAAGCGAAATATTTTTGGAGCGGTAAAGCTCGTCTCCCGCCGCGTCGTCCGTCATACGCACGCCGCGGAACTCAGTCACGGTCTCGATCCGTCCGCTGCCCTCGATAAGTCCTTCATTATACCTCATTTAACATACTTTCCTTTCTTACGCCAAAGCGCGCCGCTTAAAAAGCTTTACCCGCCTATATCAGCAACAAAACGCCGCTTTTATGATAATCACGGCTTATTTTGACATATCACGGAAGCGTATAGTACACCGTTTCAGGTAACTCTCCGTTCCGTGTACAATAATCAGCGTAATCGGAATACGCACGGTTGAATACCGCTGAGTGATTATTGAATCTGGCGATATCGGAATTGGCAAGGTCTGTCTTCATCATCAGATACAGCGGATAAAGCTCCGCGTAGGCGTCGGGAACGGTAAGCGTCCGCGCCCCGGACGACGATGTTATCTTTTCGCTGTCTGTTCCGTGTATTTCCTTGCAGATCCGCGCCTCAAGCTCACTTAACCACCCGTAAAGATCATTGTTATCCTTTGAAGCAGGATACAGCAATGACGCTCGATCTATCGCTTCCTCAACTGTCATAATTACGACCGTTCCTTTCTTATCAGTCCTGCATCCTGTTGGAGGCAATAAACTCGTCGCTTTTCCTGTCCTGCTCAAGACTCTGGTTTATTATTTCGGCAAATTCGGGCGAAACCTCTACTGCCTCTCCGCACTTTACGAGCATGCGCCTGCCGTTTATAGCAACATAACGCTCCGTGTCGTTTCTTCCTCTCGGAGGTATGAAAACCGTGCGTGTGTTTTTTGTTATTTTATTCATAATTATGACCATTCCTTTCTTACGCCAAATAACTCGCGTAAGAAACCCTTTTTCAAAAGGGTTTCTTACAATCTTCCTAAAACTTCTCTGAATTATTGACTGTCGTTTTCCTCTTCCGACATGTCGGGTGCCGCGCCGTCTTCCCCGTCGTTTTTGCCATGCCTGTGAAAGCACGCTCCGATCGCGCAAAGAACGGCTCGCAGTACCTTTATGATAAATCTTATGACTATACCTATCTTTTCCTTCATAAAGACCATTC
This sequence comes from uncultured Clostridia bacterium, assembly GCA_944393415.1. GTDB lineage: Bacteria > Bacillota > Clostridia > Oscillospirales > CAG-272 > SIG673. Next base: position 5,642 of record CALYAD010000061.1, read on the forward strand.
CTTTCTTACGCCTATAAGCGTCCCGCGCGTTGTCTGAATATCCGGCATCAATCGTTATTATTTCCCGGTAAATAATCGCGGCTCAGTTCGGTTCCGCGTCTCCGGATATCCCGGAAACCGACTCCACTCTTATCATATACTCCTCCACCAGACGTTTAGCGCACTTATGTGCCTTCCAGCCTATGGAGCAGCGCTGATTTAACGGGTCGTCTCCGAAGCCCTTCTGCTTTATTATGTTTTCTATACCGCTTTCCAGCTCGGTAACCCCATATGCGTCCGCTCCGAGGATGAGAGTTGAAAATACGCTCATTCCCTCCTTGGTGCAGCCTTCGACACGCAGCGTCTTCCCGACGGCGCTCTCCTCCAGCGGAATAGCCAGTGTAACGGTAGACTTTCCTGTCCCCTTTGTCACATTGAGCGCGGGATACGCGTCATCACCGATGTATACGTTGACCGCTATGCTTGCGGTGGCTTCACACTCAGCGTCTATTTCAACGCTGGTCTCTCCCTGGGCGCCTTTTGTGACTGTCGCGATCCTTATACCTCCGAGAGTTTTTTCCGGAGCGAATATTTTTGCCTCCGTAGTCTCAACAAACCTGACGCCTCCGACCGAACCGATTTCTCCTATGTATCTTTCCTCGGGCTTGGCATATTCACTGACGTTCTGCCAGCGGTCTCCGGCATCCTGAATGAGATCGTACGAGACATACGGATGTATTATACCGATATAATAACCGTCTATTTTGGGAGCGTTCATTGCCTTGAGCTCCGCAACAGCCTTGAATACCTGCTTTACCGTAAGCTTACTGCTTTTTTTCAGCTCCACCCGCTCGGTTATCTCAAGTTCTGCCCCGTCGCTGTCAGTCGCGGAGCAGAACATAACGTTAGTTCCGCCGTTCAGCTCATTGCGCACTACGGTATCGAGCGTTCTTCCCGCCTGGTCCGCGAGCTTTTTTGTAGTTTCAAGTATGGTATTATCCACCGCGGTAAACTCAAGCACATCTGTAAGCTGAACATAATCGCCGTACGCCTCAGGAGTACAGGTTATAGCCTTGACATTCAGCTTGTTTCCCGCCGGCGTTATGCCCTCGAGAAGCTGACCCGTCACCTTCGGCAGAGCCGAGAACGAGCGGAATTCCACGCTCTGACCTGAATTCCTCGGTATTTTGCGCTTCTGGCCGAACTGGTCATGAACAAGATTAGGCGTGGCAAGCTCTATCAGCGCCTTATCATAAAAAGTCTTAAGCTCCGCCGACAGATCGTTCCCGACACCTGAATTCTGAGTGTTGTTTACATATCCGAAAAGCTTAAGTGAAAAATCCGGTTTTCTTATCATTCTGCTTATCATTCCTTTCTTAAAGATCTGGTCTCCGTTTTTTACCCGGAACGGCGGCCGTACGCTCCGCGCTCCCGAGCAGTATTTTTCAGATATTATCTGAACGTGATCCGTTCGCCCGACGCGGCGCGCTCCATAATCTCACGCACGTCTTTTCCGGTGATAGCCGAGACATTTATGCGCGTATATACTCCCACGCTGCCGCCGACGCCGTTTTCCGCCGGACGAGCGATATTCTGACGCTTTGGCGCCTGGCTTTCCGTCGGAACCGCCTTTTCACCGTCAGAGACCGCATCGGCGCTGTTTTTTACGCTCTTCAGTCTCCGCCTTACGATGTTTTCCGTCCTTTTTTTATAAGCGTTCCGGTACTTGCCTTTTATCAGCGCCTCAAATTCAGCGTCAAGCCTCTTTTCCTCATCCCGGCTTTCGCCGTCCCCGATATCTGAGACTGACGAAGAGAGTACAGCCGTCGGATGAGAGGACTCCTCCGGCACGGCATCGGCTCCGCCGCTCTCACAGCGAAGCGCCATATCCGCGCCAAAGTCAGCCCCGTTTGTACCGCAGGCGTCGCGGTATTCAGATGCAGTCCGGTTTTCCGGAATACCGTAAGCATCCTTTTTTACGCCCTCAGTTATATCAGAAACACCTTGTACAGTGTTGTCCGCGTCATTATGTCCGGATAATCCCGGAGCAGTCCGATAACCGTTTGTCACAATAAAGCCATACCTTTCTTTGGGGAATTTTATCATTTATGAGCATCCCGTTTCTATGCCAAAGCCGCGTTTTGGCGCCGAAGCCACACTTAAAAAATTATTTCAAGCTTTACGCCCTCATTGATACAAAAACGACCTTTCATATCATGAATTTAAGGTAAAAAGATCATCCGACGCTTACGCATTCGGGATAATTTTCCTCAAGCAGCTCAAATCCAAGCATTACCGTGTCAATCATATCTCTTATCTCGTCGGTAAAGCCCTTTCGTATTTCAAGATCAAAGCAGGCGTACCCCGGCTCTACCGTAACAAGCGAGCTTATAAAAGCGCCGTCGCTCTCAAATCTGAGCAGCCTTTCGGTAACAGTCAAAACAAGGATCGAGACCGCCGCGCAGGCTCTTTCCTCATCGGCGTTTCTTTCCCCGCCTTCGTTTGGCATACGGTATCCGTCGCCCTCGGTGGGGCAGGCGTGACCGCTGATCTCAAGATAGCATCTGTCGTCATAAAAGCTGTTGGATATGACCGTCATTTTCCTTAACCGTTCCTTTCCTATCGCATTATCGTATTTATTCCGCCTGCCCCGCCCGGTGCAGTCTTGCGAGAAGCTCGTCCCTTCCTTCAAAATCCATCATCGAAAGTAATAATATACCCGCCTCACGGTTTTCCGGCGCCAAAGCGCCCATCTCATACAGCTCCTTCGCAATATTGTTCTGCTCTTCGCGCTTTGACGCTACGCTTTTTTCCGCCGCTATCGAGATATCGAAGGCCGGCAGCCTGCCGAAGCGTCTGGTACCGTCCTTTGAGATCTCCTTAAGGCCGTTTATTTCACTGTTATCGTATATAAGATAATCCGCTGTCCTTGATAAGCCGTTCGGATTGACTATTCTGAAGCATCTCGGAGCCGAATAAAACTGACGTATCAGCTCCACCATAAGCGTGCATACCTTACAGAACGCTCTGTATGACGAGGCAATCATGTCCCTTGTCATTTTGTTTCCTGATTCCTGAAGCGACTGTATGGCAGCCGCCGCGGTTACGCCGTGCTCCGAACCGCCGGAGTTCACGTCGCGGTTGCCGGACGTCTCTTTAAGCTCGGTTATCTTGTTGTTTATTACATCAAGGTAAATATCGGAAAGCGGCTGTACGGTAATTTCCCTTATCGAATCCTCTCCAAGCCCCGCGCCCTGAATATGCACGAACGGCCTGCTCCAGTCCGCGAACTCCTTTTCGTTGACCGAACCGTCGGCCCGTACAAAATAACGTCTTGTCGCCGCCATTCGCGCGTTCTCAAGTATCGCGGCGTTCAGGCGGTCGATCTGCATCTGCGCGTCCTTCATTATGTCAAGCGCCCCGAAGCCGCAGGGCGTACCCTCGATCTCATACATAACGTCCGTTACAAACGGATATCTGCCGTGATCGTACAGACCGTTTTCCTCATACTCCTCGTAATCCTCCGTACAATAAAGCTTATAGCCGCCGGCAAATTTGCAGTAATGAATTATCTGTCTGCCGTTTTTACCCACACTTTTATAATACCAGTCGATCACCGCCGCCTTATCCGATACGTCTATGCTTTCATCGTACAAGTATCTGCTGCTTTCAGCCGCGCTTTCGCTTTTCAACTCCTTTATCTGGGGGTATAGCTCCATAAGCTCGTCCTTTGACCGGAGCTCGACGTGAAACAGGTTCGGAGAAGCGTTAAGATCGTTTACTCCCGGCTCCCAGAAAAGATTAAGTATATCCACCCGTTTTATCTCTATCTCGCCAAGCCCGTCATATGCCGCCGGATTCCAGAAGACTCCGTAGCAGCCGGTGCCGTGCTTTAATTTATCGTTCCAGACGGAGGAATAAACACCCGGGAAATCATTTTGCTCCAGCAGCACCGGAAGCAGCTTTGAAAGCGCCTCCGCGGATTCCGTATCCGACGGCTCCCGCGCGCTTACATACGGAGTAGGGATCGCCTCCATAGCGTCGGCGTGCTTGACCGCAAGCGAGTTGAACAGCCATGCGGAAGCAGGTATGTAGCGTCCCTCCGATATACCCGAGGTGTGGCGCATTCTGTACCACTGCTCATTCTGAACTATTCTGTTTTTTACGGCTTTATCCGCTTCCCTGTATTTCTTCAGGAGCAGGACCGCCTTCATTATATCCGGCATAATACCACCGTTCCTTTCCAAATATCAATAATAAAAGCTGATCACCCCGCCGTCTCCGCCCTGAGGAGAGGACACGTATATCGCCTTTCCTTTGTCGCCGGATAACGACGGTATTACCGGAGTCATCATGCACATGTACCTTACCTCGTCCGCCACATGGTCCTCCCCATCGGTATCAAGATCCTCCGGACTGTGAGAGGAAAAACGCAGAAGCGGTATCGTTCGCCTGAAGGCCTCACAGTTCTCAAAAACATAGAGAAGCGGGTAGCCGTTTCCGTCAAAGGACATCCGGTAATGCACCTGCATCCATCCGGGTATGCGTTTGTTGTCTCCCGGAGAGAAATACACCCCGTGTCTTGCCGCCGTCACCGCTATCGCCTCTCCTCTGGAGGAGTCCCAGATACTGGGATCCGCAACGCCGTGAACGGTCCTTCCCTTAAGATAGGGATGCTCTGTCTCAATACGGTGTATTTCCGAGAATATTCTGTCCGGGGTCCATTTTACGCCCTCGTTCGGCGTTCCCGTACAGCCGTACAGCTCAAGTATACGATACAGCTTCCCGTCGTAATCCTGCGCCCACCAGCCGCAGCTGAAGGGTCTTGCGTAACCGAAATCGAAGCTCCTCGTAAAACGCCATCCGGCGGCAGGCGTAAACGGCCTTATAACATGAGTGTTCTTACCGGTCTCATAGCCTGACGGATCGTCACGGTACTCCTCGAAAAACTGACCTTCGAACACGTCCCAGTTGCCGAAGCGATGCGCCAGGCGAAGCTTTTCCGGAAGAGCGTCAAGCACGGTAACGTACTCCGGATTGTTTTCCATAAGTATTTTGTTGTCATCCACCGTCGCGGGGATAAAATCGTAATCCTGAGGACGCTCTCCGCGGTTATACAGCTTTTTCACAAAAAGCCTCCGGAACCACGTGTGACCAACACCGCCCGGATTGCCCGTAAAATACATCCTCGGCGAAAAATCCGATCGTACGCTGCGGTTCGCAGTCATGAGAAAGCTGACCTGCTCCCAGGTGAAATGAGTGCATTCCTCTATCCCTATCACGTCAAACTCCTGTCCCTGATAGCGGTAAACGTCCGTCTCCTTATCGCAGTAGCCAAGCTTAAGGCGGGAACCGTTAGGGAATTCAAAAACCCGCTCGACGGCTTTGTAGACGGCGGCGTCACCAAGGAGCTTCAGAAGAGGAATAAGATGATTCTCCTTCAGCTCCGGAAGCGTACGCCGGAGCAAAAGACACTGAAGTCCGGGATAGCGAAAGCACAGAAGAGCGAGCTTTGTCCGCATCGCCCAGGATTTGCCTCCTCCGCGCGCTCCTCCGTAGCCTATAAAACGCGCCCTTGACCTGAAAAAACGGCTTTGTTTTTCCGATGGAGGAGGAATTTTAAGCCTGTACATTTATTATTTCAACCACACCTTTCCGTTTAATTAAATCCGTTCTTCGGCTTATCCGGTATAATCGTCCATATCCGGAGAAAACTCTATATGTATAACCTCCTTTTCGGTTTCTTCCTCGCTGTCTATACCGTACAGCTCGCGTATGACCGAGCCGATCTCCTTGATTACCGAGGTAAATTCCTTAAGAGCTTTTGTGTCCAGCTTTCTTGTTTTGATTTCTTCGCCGCCGGAAATAAACAATTCGCTGTCCCCGGAAAGCCCGCATACCATTTCCGCGATATTTCCCGCCGCTGTTTTCAGCGGAGCAAGGCGCTCATACGCTTCACGCTTCAGAGCTGAACGCTCGGCGGCTTCAACCGTCACATTCTCCGTTTTCACGGCTTTCCTTCCGGCGGCACGTTTTTTGACCGGAGTTTTCGCGTCACCGGGTAAATTTCCGGCACCGGAGGCAGATACAGCGTTCATATTTTCACACGCTCCGAACATATGTTCTTTTATAGCTTATGCAGCAAACAAAGACATTCTCTGCAAAGCGACGCATGAAACCGGTCATCGTAAAGCTCCGATCTCTCAAGAGCCTTACCGCAGACATCGCAGAAATCATACGCAGAAATTTTTTCCGATCCATCATTATTACTCACAACGGTTTGGTACATATCGCTGCCCCCTCGACACGTTTTTTGTAACAACAGTATATCACATTTAATGGACGTTATCAATAGTTTTCCGAACATTTGTTCTTTTCGTTGTTAAAAATTATAACAAATAGCGTCATTATATGATTATTTTTGGTTATAATATCCAAATTTTATCCAAACACGTGTACTAAAACATGTATGGCTATAGAACCGATATTATGCTTCAGCTTAGCTAAGCGGGGCCGTTCAATTCTTTTTCGTAAGAAACCCTTTTTCAAAAGGGTTTCTTACGATCTTCCCGAAACTTCTCTGAAATCGGTTTTCGGGAAGCTTCGAAAATGAAGAAAAGCTCGGGAATCCCACGGACCGGAATATTTCAAGCTCTCCTTCTCCCGGCACGCTGTATAAGCTCAAGCAAGCGTCCGGCGGGAAGAACCGAGAGCGCCAGGAGAATAACGGTGCGAAGCTCCCGGAAAGAAAGAGGAGCGCAGCGTAACATTTCTCCTCCGTAATATATAAGTCCGAGCTGAACCGTAAATACCCCGCACATAACGAAAATAAAAATGGGATTGACAAACAAACCGGAGAACAGATTGATTCGGGTTGTTCTGGCGTTAAAGGCCCCGAGAATCCCGCAGAAAACGAACAAAGCAAAAAATCCGGAGAGGAAATACACGTCGTTTTCGGACGCGCGGAAGATATTTCTTACCCAGGCGCTGTTGTAATAATACAGACAGAGCATTACGGTAAACACACCCATAACAAAGATCTTTGTTATCATATCCCCGTTTAGCACCGGCTCGTCTTTTGACAGCGGCGGCTCCTTCATATAGCGTTTCATAGGCGCCTCTCCTGCAAAGGCAAGCGCCGCTAAGGTATCCATAATCAGGTTTATCCACAGCATCTGAATAACCGTAACAGGGGACTCGCAGCCTATAAACGGGCCGATTATGCTTATGCCCACGGCGCACAGGTTCATTGTAAGCTGAAATACCACGAATTTACGTATAGAACGGAAGATAGTACGACCGTAAAGCACCGCGCGGGCAATTGAGGAAATATTGTTGTCGGTAATTATAATGTCTCCGGCTTCTTTTGCGACCTCGGTGCCGCTGCCCATCGCAAATCCGACGTCCGCCTGCTTCAGAGCCGGCGCGTCGTTGATACCGTCGCCCGTCATTGCGGTGACGTTGCCGGCGGATTTCGCAATACGGACAAGCCGGCTTTTATCGGACGGAAGCGCCCGCGCTACCACTCTAAGCTCGGGCAGTAAGGCCTTGACCTTTTCGTCGCTCATTTCGGCAAGCTCCGAGCTGTCTATCACGGCGCGGGAGGAGTGGGCTTCTCCGGGTTCAAGTATACCGCACTCCGCGGCTATCGCCTGTGCGGTCTTTCTGCTGTCGCCGGTGATCATTACTACCTGTATACCGGCTTCCTTTAAGGTCTTTACCGCGCCGGGGGACTCCCGGCGAAGCTCGTCGCGTACGCCCGCGAAGCCTATGAAATTCATATTGTAAAAAAGCGCGTCTATATCTACTGTCCGATTCATTTCCGCGTTGTCGGACATTACCTTTACGCTTTCCTCTCTCGCGCCTGAGGTGGCGAGCGCTACCACCCTCATTCCCCTCGACATCAGACTGTTCAGCTGTCCGAGCAGCATATCGCGATCTATTTCACCGACGCTTCCGTCCTTGCGGTAATATCCCGTACACCTGCTCAGGATTATCTCCGGAGCGCCCTTTACAAATGTTATACCGCCGCCGAAAAGCTTCGATCTGTCAGGCGCGCCGCTCATATCGACATAGGCTGCCGTAAGCTTTCTCACGCTGTCAAACGGAAGCCGGGCGCCGCGCTTCAGTCCTTTAGGAAACTCGCCGCAGGCAAGATAGCCGTCAAGAAGCGCGCGGTCTGTTCCGTCTCCTCCGACGGCACGCCGTCTTGAGGGTATATTCAGATTTTCAACGGCACTGCCGCTCGCAAATACCGCACAGGCGCCGTACAGAAAACGCAGGTTTCCGGAGAGATCGGACACACGCGAGGACTTGCTGCCGTCTCCGGTGATAACGCAGGAGGCTTTTGGCGTACCGCAGGTCAAAGTTCCCGTCTTGTCGGTAAACAGAATATTGATGCTGCCTGCGGTCTCGATACCTACCGGCTTTCTTACCTGCACCTTATGCTTCTGCATTTTGAACATATTTGAGGAAAGCACCACCGTAATCATCATCGGAAGGCCCTCCGGTACGGCGACCACCACCACGGATACGGCGAGCGTAAGCGCGTGTATCACCTCGAAAAAAATGTTTGTGGGAGTAAATACAAAGTCTCCGCTTAAAAAAAACGCGTATATCAGATCGCTTACCGCCACGCATGCGGCGCAGAAATAGCCGAATTTACTCAGGGTTTTAGCAAGGCCGGAGAGCTTTCGGCGAAGCGGACTGTCAGTGTTTTCCGTCTGAACCTCGCCCGCCATTTTTCCGTAATATGTAGCGTCTCCTACAGCGCAGACCTTCATTATACCGCTGCCCGCGGTAACGGTACTGCCGCGAAACAGAGAGGATACTCCGCCGAGATCGGAAACAGAGTTTTCGCCTACGGTCTTATGCACCTCGATGCTTTCACCGTTTAAAGCCGACTGATCGCAGGAGATCCCTCCGGATATTATGTAGCCGTCAGCCGGGATCTTATCGCCCGGAGTAAGATAAACTATGTCCCCGACCGCGATCTCGTTTATGAATATGCTTTTGCGGCTTCCGTCCCTTATAACGGTACATTGGCTTATACTCGCTTCCTCCTGCATTTTTCGGAACGCTTTCTCACTGCTGTATTCGCTCAGCGTTGAAACGAGCGTGGAAACCACTATGGCGACCGCTATCCCCGCCGTCTCGAAAATTCCCCCGCTGCCTCCCGGCAGAATAACCGTAATTATAAGTGCGATCAGCAGAATCCTGATTATAGGGTCCCCAAAGCTTTGAAGCAGTTTTTTAAAGAACGAAGTTTTTTTCTTTACAGTCAGGTCGTTTGAACCATGTTTTTCCCGTGATGCTCTTGCCTGTGCCTCAGTCAGTCCGTAAAATTTATTGTCCATAACAATCCCCCATGCCGCCGTAGGCGACTCAAATATAAATGAAAAATTTTAGTGTTTTGTTTAATAAAAAAGCATTCAGCTTTTTGGAAAATTTATGCGTGAAACCGCCTAACGCTGATTTGATAAATTTTCGTTTTTTGCTTGTCGATAAGATGTCTATATATGCGGAACCAATCGGAATTGTGAATTACCCGTTACATTCATAATTATGCCGGATGTTACCCGTGTATTACGGTTTAAAAATAAATTTATAATTTTAATTTTTTTTAAATTTTTGTATTACTATTGATTTTTGCGGGGTTTGATGATATAATAAGAAAAGCATTTAAAATATGTAATATTAATAAACACCGTGCCGACTATAGAACGGTACGCTGATGATATAATTTGGTGATAAATAATGTCTTTAGCAGATATACACTGTCATATTCTGTACGGGCTGGACGACGGAGCCGAAAATAAGGAGCAAATGTTTGATATGCTTGACAGCGCGTATAACGCCGGCATACGTTTGCTCTGCGCAACTCCGCATCATAACCCGGATTATTTTCCTTATTTCCCCGAAAAAGAAGCGGCGGCTTTCGAGACCCTGTCAAGATATGCCGGTGAAAAGTATCCCGATATGATCCTTTCCCGCGGCAATGAGGTTTTTGTATATTCGGATGTTCCGAGTATAGTAAAAGAAAGCTATTCATGTCTGTTGTCCGAAAAGGGACATGTTTTAATTGAGTTCAGCCCGTTAAGATCGTTTAAGTCCATAGATCTGACCGTGAACAAGCTTACTCATATGGGCTTTATACCCGTTATGGCCCATATTGAAAGGTATTCGGCTTTGGACATGAAAAAAATCGAGGGCCTCAGGGACATGGGCGCCGTGATAACGGTGAATTCCGGAAGTATCTGCGGAAATAACGGAAAAAAAGCCATGCGCCTGGTACATAAGCTGATCAAGCGCGGACTTATCGATATCGTCGCCTCCGACGCACACTCGAGCCATGCGTACATGGGCTTTTCAGTCGCGTATCAAAAGGTAAGGGAAGAATACGGAGAGCATGCCGCGGATAAGCTTTTTGCCGTAAACGCGTCAAGGCTGCTCGGTTTTTCCTTCCATAGAGGCCCGCACGAAGAATCCTGAAGCTGAACCGAAGGATAAGAGTCTGAGACTCAGGGGCTGATAGCTTATATTGTATAATTAAAACGAAAGGTATATCCGATTCAAACGGATTAAGGATTTCCAAAGATGGAAAACGAAAACACAAAGGAAACGGAAATAAATATTTCCGAAATATTCTTTCTTCTGCTCAATAAGCTGTGGATAATTATAGCGGTTGCTTTGATATTCGCTCTCGTTACCTTTTCCTATATACAGCTGTTTGTAACACCGATGTATACCGCAAGCGCGAGCTTCTTTGTCGATATAGACATCACCGATTCTTCCTCGGCGTCGAGCGGTCTTTCGATCACCTCAAGCATATCTAAGGAATATCCTACGATAATCAAATCCCGCAGAGTTCTCGGACAAGTCATAGATAACCTTGGACTTGGGAACATAACCACTTATAACGCTCTGTCGTCAAACGTGAGGATTACCTTTCCTCAAAACAGTTCAAGGGTAATGATAGTATCCGCGAGCTTTATGTATCCGGAGCTGGCAGCGGATATCGCCAATGAAATTGTGGCGGTCTCAAGCGAGGTACTTCCCCATTATTCGGAGTTCGCGAATATAGTGATATCTCCGATCGACAGCGCTGAGGCTCCCGCGTCCCCGTCGTCTCCCAGCACCTTCAGAAACACTATCATTGCCGCTTTCATCGGCGCGGTTCTCGCGGCTTTGGTAATAGTAATTATATATATGTTCGACGATAAGATGAAGAAGGTTGAGGATGTGGAAAAGTATCTTGATCTGAGTGTCCTCGGAGTTATTCCTTTTATTGAGACCAAACGCGAAAAAAAATATCAGAGCGAAAAATACCGCAGTGACAGATATCAGAATAACAATACCGCTGCCAGGTAATTAAATTTTCAAAAATACGGATCATAGCCTGAAAGATATATAGCCTTTCCCGCTGACAAAAATTCTTTTGCGGATACTGTCCGCAGCTTTCGATATATCGAAAGACACATTTTTTCTGATTCTGTTTGTGCTGACGCTCCGCGTCAGAATGTGGGAGCAGCGTGAAAGTCATATTTTAACGGATCAGCGTTCAGACAATTACACGCCTTGATTTTCTTACGGAAAATTTTATGTCTATTTGAGCCGCCTGCGGCGGCACGAGGTATTAGCGTGAAAAATATATTACATCGCATCAGAATGCGGCTGGTTTCACGCATAAATTTTCTAAAAAGCTGGACGCTTTTTGTTTTGCTTTGCAAAACACGAAAATTTTTCATGTCTATTTGAGTCGCCAAAGGCGACATGAGGTGATTATAATGAATAATATAATTGAACTGAATTCCTTTGCGGAAGGCTCGTATCAGATGAGCGAATCCTTCAAATCCCTCCGCACCAATATACAGTTCTGCGGAAATAATTTTAAATGCATCGCTCTTACGAGCTGCTTTCCTAACGAAGGTAAAAGCATGATATCAGTAGAGCTTGCGCGGTCCTTTGCCGAAATAGGAAAAAAGGTCGTTGTTATAGACGCCGATATGCGAAAATCTGTAATGCACAGCAGATACGATTTCAAGCCTATGTGCGACGGACTCAGTCAGTATCTGACCGGACAGGCCGACATAGACGATATAATATGCGGTACTACAAACGAAAATCTTTATATGATACCGTGCGGGCTTTTCCCGCCGAATCCGGTGGAGCTGCTTGCCGGTGAAAATTTTAAAAGACTTATATCGGCTCTGCGCACCAAGTATGACTATATAATAATCGATACACCGCCGCTCGGCGCGGTCATCGACGCGGCTGTTATTTCCACTATCTGCGACGGTGTGGCTTTGGTAATAGCGCTCAATAAGGTCAGTCGTAAGGTAGCTGCCGAGGTGAAAAACCAGCTTGAGAAATCAAACTGTAAAATACTCGGAGTCATTGTAAATTACACTGAAGGAAATAAAAAATACCGTTCCAACGGACGCTCGAAATATCCTTACACTCCGTATACCACGCTTGGTACGGGTAAGGAAAAAAGTAACGCTTCAGATGGCAATCCTGTAAAGATTTCAAAGCCTCTGGGCAACAAAAAAGAAAGATAGAAAACGGTAACATCTTATTGAAATTCCATTTTTGCTAAAAGCATGCTCAGTGTACCGATAGGCCTTGGTCACCGCGGAGCTTAAGCTCCGCGGTGACCCTTTCTTTCTCCTGACCGCCGATCATAAAAAACAGGCGTAACGTTCTGATCGGTCCATGTTTTGCGAAACAAATATTGTTGTCAAAAGGTAACGGATAACCGATAAAGAGAACGTCCTGATCGTTTTAATACATTATCCCGTCACCCGTTTCCGATTGGGGCACCGGTGTGAAAAATTATACGTACGCTCTATATAAAAAATTTTCGTGTTTTGCTTTTGCAAAACAAAAAGCGTTCAGCTTTTTAGAAAATTTATGCGTGAAAGCATCCGCATTCTGACGCGATGGAATATAAATTTCACGCTATCAAACATTCAAATAAAC
>CALYAD010000062.1 GCA_944393415.1 uncultured Clostridia bacterium
CTCTTTTGTCGTCCTTAATATTGCCTCCAACAGAGGCTTTTTTTGTTTTGAATGCCGCTCCCTGTGCAAACAGGAATGAGAGAGCTGCCGCTCTCGCATCTTATAATGCTTTTGCGACAGCCCCTTATAGCTTTACCCCTTTTCAAAAGGAATTCTTACTAAAAATGACTCCGACGCTTCTCTATCAGATTGTTATATCACAGCACTGAAAATCAGAATCAATATTGTGAGCGATAATACGCGCCTTAAAGCTTCTGGTATTACACATTCCTGTAGTACCTCCCGAAACATCGAGATCCTCCGGAAGCACGAATTTTACGCATCTTACCAATACGTCCCTGCAGGTTGGGAAGGTGTGAGCCGGAACTGTAATAGTTTTTACTCCCCTTGGATATTCGTTTCCCTCAGCATCAAGCTCCGTTAAAATAACTCCAAGAGCCACCCGCTTATTGGGACAAACATTTTTGAGATTGATATCAAGCTGCAGGATTCGCCCTGTTGATTCAAGATACACGTCGCCCGCGTCAAATACTATAGAATCCTGACAGCCGCATATAGTAACATCGACCGGTTCGGGGCAAGGCTCCGGGTGGACTATTACACCGCAGTCGACGTTTACTATCGGCGTCGGGAAGGTAGCCTGATTGTTTTCGCTGTCACTGTATGTGATCGAAGCGTTGACAAACTTATCTCCAGACGTGTCGGCAACATGCTTTATAAAAAACTCCAGCGTAGCTCCCTCATTCGTAATGGTACCCAACTGATCAATAGTCCACTTCAGCGTAGTGGTATCTACCAAGCTTGCCGTGCCCTTTGTGGGCGTCAGTATGCCTGTAATTATAAAATCCGGATTTACCACCTCGTCAATGACAATATTTGTGGCTCCGGGCTTTGAAATATTGGCCGCGAGGTCCTCAAACAGGTATTCAAGCTGCGCGTCGTCCGGAGTTATCGCAACGTGAGACGCGTCCGGGTCCATTGCCCAGTCATTAAGAACATTCGGATCTATTCCGTCGTCTCCCACAAGTCCTATACAGTATATTATAATACCGCTTGCGCGTGCTGCCGCCGCAACCGGACTGGGATCCGGCCCGGCTGTGGTCTTACCGTCCGTAAACATAACCATGACCTTGGCGTTTGCGGAAGCGGGATCGAAGAGCTGTACCGCCTTTGTAAACGCGTCCGCGTGATTTGTAGATCCATCGGCGACAAGACTGTCCACAGCGTTTTTCAGCTCATCCACCGATGTGATAAGCTGTGTGTTCTGAAGCGCGGTTTCCGCAAAGCTTACTATCCCTATCCGGCTCCCGGAGCCTATATTTCCGTCCTGTGTTCCGTCAGTCGCCTCGTCTATTATATCAATAAACTTCTTGGCGCCGGTCTTAAGATTAGCCAGCGGCGTCCCTGTCATACTTCCGGAACGGTCAAGAATCAAGACGATATCTGTAGGATTTGAGCTTATATCCGGAGAAGCCGCAAGCGCAAGTGTAACCTTGAGCGATCCGGAGCAGTCTATCTGATCCGTACTTATTATCTTATTGGAATTAGTTAACCCCATTGTAATTCCTCCATGCCGCCTTCAGGCGGCTTAAATAATATATCAAGAAAATCCAAGCGTGAAATTATCCAAACGCTTACCTGCTTTAAAGTAACTTACACGCTGTTTTCTCCCTTGTTGATCTGAGCTGTTAAGCCCATATACATTATATGTCAGATTATACTCCGGGTGATATAAGTCCGTTCCGTTTAATTTCTCACAACATCAATAATTCACTCAAATAATTCGGATTTATCGCTTAGGTATAAAACCAAATAATCAAATAAAAATACAATTTACAATCTTTTATTTTTCGACAACACCTGACAAAAAAACAGCCCGGAAGGCTTTTAAATCCCATCGGACTGAATTTAGGTTTTTATTTATTATATCATAAAACTCAAAGCTTGTCAATACTTCTAAATATTAAATTTATGACACATAAAAATTATGCACAATTCACAAATTATCTATTGACAACACAAAATTAATCTGATATAATATAGACAGTCAGGGAGAGATACCCAGACAATATCTCGAAAAGGTGGGATAACATGAAAATCAAAATTGTTGGCAGACAAATGGAAGTTCCAAAGGATTTCTACGAGCTTGCGGATAAGAAGCTATCTAAATATGATAAATTCTTCAACGACGACGCTATCGCAAGCATCACTCTGCGTAAACGGAAAAACCTCGAGATTCTTGAAGTGACCATAACAAGCGGAGGTCTGATGTTCCGCGGCGAGGAGGAAGATACAACCTTCCAAAACGCGCTTGACGAGGTCATGAACTCAATTGAAAGACAGATCAGAAAAAATAAAACCAAGCTCGGAAAGAGACTGCGCGACGGAGTTTTCCCAAAAGAAATACCGGACGAACAGTTCGATGCCGTTGAGCAGGAGACTCCGGATGTTCCGTTTGATTCTCCGGTAAGGATAAAGGAATTTATTTTCAAACCGATGTCGACCGATGAAGCGATACTTCAAATGAACATGTTAGGGCATCAATTCTTTGTTTTCCTTAACGAGCAAACGGAAAAAATGAATGTGGTCTATCTGAGAAAAGACGGCCGCTACGGTCTCATTATTCCGAAGGAAATATAATAGCGGATTGTCCGCACGGTAAAAATACCGTTAAAGAAAGGGGGAAAATACTTATCGATACATTAAAACATTTGAAATTTTGAATCGAAAGGAGCTGATATAATCACTTTATTTATATAATATTACCGCAAAAGACTGAGACCTTGCAGGCTTCCGGAGCTATGCAGGCTGTGTAAGGCCACGGTCATGAAAGAAGGGATGTATTTAGAGTTTACTTGATAATATCAAATATTTTATTCGGCAAGGAGGTAGTATAATATAGAATAAGATAGATTTATTCAGAAGCGGAAACAACAAATACCGCTTAGTAACGGTATTTTTAATATATATTCAGATGATACTAATGATCTGAAAGCAATCCAGACTTTTGTATCACAGGTTAATTGCCGTTTCCCTATAGGAAGCATGGCAAAATAATTAAAGCGAAGGGTGGGATGAAAATAATAAAAAGAGGCATACGTCGGTAGGTAGATAATCCGAACGTATGCCTCTTTTTCATTGAAAGCTTTAAAAAGGAACCGGAGCATATATAATACCCCGGTTCCTTATTTATTAAATTACTTTACCTTATTAATAACCCGCCGCACGGCTTATCCGGTTACTGTTGATCCTCCGTTGCGGCAGCCTCTGACATCGGTGCGCTCTCTTCATTTTCGGGTTCACTTACCTCAGATGACTCTGCGTTATCATCATTGGCGTATTCCTCTGTCTCAGCGGCTTCGGTATTTTCTTCATATACCGGCTCATCACCCGCCTCACGAATAGAAAGAGATACCTTTTTATTTTCGTAATCGATCGCGGTTATTTTTACATTAACGGTATCACCCACATGAAGAACCTCGGCAGGATTACCGATTCGCTTTTCGGATATCTGAGAAATATGAATAAGACCGTCAACTCCGGGAATGATCTCGGCAAAGGCTCCGTACGTCATAAGACTTGCAATCTTAACGGGAACAACATCGCCCTCGCTGTACTTATTAGTAAAAATATTCCACGGGTTATTTTCCTCAGTCTTGCAGCCAAGCGATATACGCTTTTTTTCAGGATTCAAAGACTTTACATATACTGTAAGCTTATCTCCGACCGAGACTATATCGGCGGGGATACGGAATCTCTGCCAAGAAAGCTCGCTTTTGTGTACCATTCCGTCGACAGGGCCTATGTTTACAAATACACCGTAATCTGTTATGGATTTAACCGTACCCTCAAACACCTGTCCGACCTGAAGCGTATTCCAGAATGCTTCTATCTCCGCGTTTCTTTCTTCCTTTAAAACAACTGAAATGGAGGCAACGGCACGCTTGCCGGGAGCTCCCAACTCCGTTATTTTTACTCTTTGCGTGGTTCCCAGAAGCTTTGAAATATCCTCGCCCTTCGGTATTCCGGTCTGAGATGCGGGAATAAAAAACTTAGTGGAAAGAGCCGCGAAAATCAAGCCCTTCGCAACCCCCTCTTTATTTTTCGCAATCTCGGTAACTTTTCCCTCAAGTATCGTGCCATTTTCAAAAGCTTCCGCGATCCTGCTCTTATTGGCCCGATTATCCGCCTGTCTTTTTGACAGATTAGCGGTACCATCCTGGTCGTTGGTCTTTATAACGATAGCTTCGATCTCGTCGCCTATTTTAAAGGCGTCTGTGATCTTTAACGAGCTGTCGTCCGACACCTCGCTCGCGGAAATGATACCGGTCAGATTTGATCCGAGGTCTACTCTTATTTCACGGTCGTCAAGTCCGAGAATAACGCCCTTCACAAGCTGACCTGTCTTTACAGTATGAATTTCGCTTTCATTGAGCATTGCTCCAAAATCCTCTGTGTTCTTCTCTAAATTTTCGCTCATAGCCTTTATAGCCTCCTCAATTAAGCTGTCGGGCGTCGACGCACCCGCAGTAATTCCCAATTTAATGTCCGGACCGATGCAATCCAAAGGTAATTCACTGATTCGCTCAACAAAGAAAGTCTTAGGCTGGATGGTTTGTGAAATCTCGAATAACTTATTGGTGTTTGAGCTTTCTCTGCCCCCCATAACCAGCATTACGTCCGATCGGCGGGCAAGTTTTTCAACTTCGGTTTGGCGTTCTTCCGTCACTTTACAGATTGTATCATAGATTTTAGATTTTGTAAAGCTTTTTAATAATAAATTTTGACATAATTTACAATTTGTTTGCTTTTCAGTTGTCTGGGCAACACAAACGATGTGACTTTTATCGGTTTTTATCTTACTTATGTCCTCTGGATCAGAGCATACTGTATAATCGCATCCACAATAGCTTTCTATTGCTTTGACTTCAGGATGGTCTTCATCTCCTATAATTACGATCAGCGTGTTTTCAGGATCGTCCGCGCTTTCATTTTCCGCTATCCGATGGATCTTCGAAACACACGGACATGTGCAGTCCACATATCTGAAATATGGATTACTTTCGGAATACTTTTTCAGTAAACCGTATAACCCCTTCGATACACCGTGAGTTCTTAATATTATAGTCACGGCCGCGTTTTCCGAGGCCTCCTCCGCAAGCCTCGGAATATCGCTTTCATCTATGATATAAACTCCCCTGTCCCTGAGCTGTTCCGTTATCAACGGATTATGAACAAAGCTTCCGAGAGTAAATATTCTATCTCCTTCCGCTCTCCGATCTATCTCCTCTTCAAGTATCTTATACGCACGTCTGACCCCGAAGCAGAAGCCTGAACCCTTAGCTACCTCAATATTCATTTTCCCAAATATTCCCTTTAATTAATTTTCTCCGCCTGTCGCTCGTTTTGTTCTGTCAAAGCACAGATATCACCGAATATTCTTTCCGATATTTTATCATAATCGGTTTTATTATTTTCCAGCGGCAGGTATTCCGAATATTCGATGGGTTTTCCGATTATTATCCTCGTTTTTCTGAACAGATGCATACGGTATTTTTTCGCGCATATAGCGACAGGAAGCACTGTCGCCTGCGATCTCACTGTTATAAGACCGATCCCAGGCTGAGGTCTTGTGGTATTGGGGTGTACACCCGGATATCTGTGTCCCTGCGGGAAAAAACCGACCACCTCGCCGTCCTCGAGCAGCTTTATGGTCTTTTTCAGCGCCCCGACATCTCCCTGACCTCTTTTGAGAGGATACGCGCCGAACGCTTTTATAAGCTGACTGAGAAGCGGTATTCTGAACAGCTCCGCTTTTGCAAGATACCTTACCTGATGCTTCAGGCAGGCGGCGAGTATGACGACGTCGTGATTTGATATATGGTTTGCGCAAACTATAAAAGGTCCCCGTTCCGGTTCGTTTTCCGCGCCGATTATCTCAACACGATACAATCGTCGCACAAGTCCGGATAAAACTTTATATACCGCCCCGTAAAACTTACCCATTTTATATAATTCAGTCCTTTCAGAGCTTTCAGATTCCAAGCTTTTTGTTGATAATATCGCATGCCGCTCTCAATGTGTCCTCCGGTTCAAAGCCGGAATTATCAAGAATAACAGCGTCCTGAGCCGGTATGGCCGGAGCTTCCTTGCGGCTGCGGTCGCTCTTGTCCCGGCTCTCCATATCGGAAAGCACCTTCTCAAGCGTTATGTTCTCTCCTTTTTCGGTAAGCTCCTTATGCCTGCGTTCGGCCCTCGCCAAATTCCCGGCTGTCAGAAATATTTTTACCTGCGCGTCCGGGAATATTACTGTACCTATATCTCTGCCATCCATCACGACATTGTTGTTTTCCGCCATTTTCCGCTGTGTATCAAGTAAAAACGCCCTGACCTCCGGTATTGCGGATACCGCGGAAGCCGCGGCGGAAATCTCTGAGGTTCTTATACTCTCCCCAACATCGGCGCCGTTGAGTAATACATGCTGCATACCGTTTTCGTCATATTTTAATTCTACCGAAATATTTTTCAGATTTTCAGCCACGCTTACACTGCTTTTTATATCCACCCCGCATTGAAGCATATAAAGCCCGACTGTGCGGTATAGCGCTCCGGTATCGACATAAACATATCCGTAACGTTTGGCAAGAGATCTTGCGAGCGTGCTTTTTCCGGAACCCGAAGGTCCGTCTATGGCGATTTTTATCATATTTATGACCATTCCTTCCTTACGCTAAATCAGCGTTTTGTACGGTTTGCCCTTGACAAATCGACACCGTGCTTCTGGCGCCGAAGTCACAATAAGGCCAGCGTGAAGTCACGCTTTGAAAATTTATTTTCAAACTTAACACCCTTTCCGCCTTGTTAAATCCATTTTCCCGAATGAATAAGCGAGATAATGCGAGATAATGTTAATTTCCCTTTGCGGCAGACATCCCCGCTCTGCGTCCGGTTGAAAACGCTATCTGAAGATTATATCCTCCGGTCAGCGCGTCAACGTCCAGCACCTCTCCGGCAAAATAAAGTCCCTTTATCAGCTTTGATTCCATTGTGGAAGGGTTGATTTCCTTTACCGAGACTCCTCCCGCCGTAACTACCGCCTCCTCTATAGGACGCAGGGCTTTGATGGATAAAGGGAAGCTTTTTATAAGCCCGCAAAGCTTAATTCTTTCAGCGCGGGTTATATCATGAACCTTTTTTCGGGCGTTTATTCCGCTTAAATCCGTTATAACCGGAATAAGCTTGAGCGGAAGCAAAGCTCCGAGCGCGTTAATAAAATCCCTATGACTGTATTTATCAAAATCCGAAAGCAGTCTTTTGTCAAGTGTGTCCCTATCAAGAGCCGGCTTAAGATCCAGCGTTAAAAGATAATCGGACGCGGGAGCAGCCTTCATCAGTGATGATGCGGTAAGAACCAGCGGTCCGCTAATTCCCGTATGAGTAAAAAGCAATTCTCCAAGCTCACTGAAAACCTTTTTGCCATTAAGTTTTAACGTAAGCGCTATATTTTTAAGCGACAGTCCCGCCGTCTCACGGCAAAATCCGTCATTTAAGTCAATGGAAACAAGTGCAGGACGCGGCTTATTTACCGTATGCCCAAGCTCTCCGGCAAATCTATACCCGTCGCCATCCGAGCCGGTGCCGGGGTAAGAAAGCCCTCCCGTACATATTATTACCGCGTCAAAAGGATAAAAAACGCCGGCCGCATATACTCCCGCGGCTTTACCGTTTTCGGCAGCCACCTCAGTAACTCTTTTGTTTATTATCCGACTTCTCGAAGCATATGACGCTAAAGCGTCCACAATATCGTAAGCGCTGTCCGATACCGGGAATACCCTGCGCCCCCGTTCCGTTTTCAGCGGTACATGCCTTCGCTCAAAAAAATCAATCGCGTCCTCCGGGGAAAAACCGCTTATAGCGCTGTACAGAAAACGGGGATTTGTAACAACGTTTTTCAGAAACTCCTCGACTGTGCAGTTATTCGTAACGTTGCATCTTCCCTTTCCGGTTATCGCAAGCTTTCTCCCAAGCTTCGCGTTACGCTCGAACAGCGTAACCTCCGCTCCGTATTCTCTTGCGGTGCCCGCCGCCATAAGCCCCGAGGCTCCCCCGCCTATTACAGCGATGCTTCTCATAAAAATATATTGTCCTCTCTGTAAACGGATGTTTCTTTTTTCAACTCCCGGAAGCGTGTCGCAAAGCGCCGGTCATTACATATAATTATAAATGATGTATTCCGGTATGTCAAGCAATAATTGTAAAAATGAAATTATATTTTAAGGATGTCAAAACTTTTTGAAATTCTATTGACAAAACCGGACAAGAATGATAAAATTAATATTAAATCTAAATCAGAAATATTTAAAAAAGGAGAATTCTGAAATGGATAAAAAACTCAAAGTCGGTGTTATAGGCGCGACCGGAATGGTGGGACAGCGCTTTCTCACTCTTCTTGACGACCATCCGTTTTACGACGTAACCGCTATTGCCGCAAGCGAACGTTCCGCGGGAAAAACATACGCCGAGGCAGTCGGTGACCGTTGGAAGCTATCCTCTCCAATGCCTGAATATGTTAAAGACATGGTGGTATACAGTGCTTCCGACGTCGCGGAGGTATCCGAAAAGGTCGATTTTGTTTTTTGCGCCGTGGATATGCCGAAGGATAAAATAAAGGAGCTTGAATACGCTTACGCGAAAGCCGAGGTACCGGTTGTCTCCAATAATTCCGCTCACCGCTGGACCTCCGACGTTCCTATGATCATCCCGGAAATCAACGCGGATCACGCCAAGATAATCAACGCTCAGAAGGGGCGTCTCGGCACAAAACGCGGATTTATCGCGGTCAAGCCCAACTGCTCTATACAAAGCTATGTCCCACTTATCACTCCCCTGCTTGATTTTGAACCCACCGAGGTGGCGGTAACCACATATCAAGCAATCTCCGGAGCCGGCAAAACCTTTAAGGAATTCCCCGAAATTCTCGACAATGTTATCCCTTTCATAGACGGAGAAGAGGAAAAAAGCGAACGCGAGCCGCTCAAGGTCTGGGGAAGGATAGAAAACGGTGAGATCGTAAAGGCAGATCGTCCGATAATAACGGCTCAGTGTCTGCGCGTACCGGTCTCAGACGGTCACACCGCAGCGGTATTCGTAAACTTCAAAAAGAAGCCCACAAGAGAACAGATCCTCCAGAAATGGGCTTCCTACAGAGGCAAGCCGCAGGAGCTTAAGCTTCCGCATGCGCCCGAACAGTTTATTACATATTTTGACGAACCAAATTTCCCGCAGGCAAAGCTTCACCGGGATGTCGAATGCGGTATGGGCATAACCGCCGGCAGACTGCGCGAGGATCCCCTTTTCCAGTGGAAATTCATCGGTCTTTCTCATAATACCATCCGGGGCGCCGCGGGCGGAGCCGTACTAACAGCCGAGCTTCTTACCGCCCTCGGATATATCAGCGCTAAATAATCGCGTCTTCTGCCAAAAAATAAGCGGTATGTCTTCTTTAAGTGTTGACATACCGCTTTTTATGTGATATACTATTTACAATAGTTTTTTATTATAATGCGGGAAAGGAGCTGAGGTATTTGCCTATACAAAAAAAAGAATTGGTCAGACTGCTTTCATATAACCCGGAATGGGCGGAGACGGGGCTCTGCGTTGTATCAGAGCTTGGAGAGATATTCGGGAGCTGCGCCGTCGAGATCAGACATATCGGGAGCACCGCCGTACCCGGCTTAAAATCCCGTCCGATTATAGATATTGCGGTCGGGGTGCGTTCTTTTGACGATATCCCGCAGTTTTTCCCTCGCCTGTCAGAACTTTCTTACAACCATAGAAGCGAATCGGACACGGAAAACCAAATATTTATTACCGCGTTAAAAAAACGGTATAACGTATATATTCATGTCGTAATACACGGGAAAACTTTATGGAATTCATATATCGCCTTCTGTGAATGCCTTCAAAGCGACGAGGACGTGCGACTGAAGTATGAAGAGCTTAAAGAAGCCCTCGCATCCCGTTTCGCAAATGACCGCCGCTCCTATACTATCGGCAAGTCGGATTTTGTGCGGCGGATACTCCGCACAAAATGCGATATAAGAGAGCGCTCCTGCGGAGCCGTCGTTTGGAAAAAGCGCGGCGGCAGACGCCATTATCTGATAATACAGAACCGTTCCGGTCATAACGGCTTTCCGAAGGGGCACATGGAGTACGGAGAGACCGAAGCGCAGACAGCACTCCGGGAAATACTTGAGGAGACCAGTCTTTCGGTTGAGCTCGACACCTCCTTCCGTGCAGAATACAGGTATCTTGTAGACGGATATATACATAAAAGCGCGCTTTATTTTCTCGCAAATTACAGCGAGGGCGACTTCCGTCCTCAGAAAGGAGAGGTGTTCGGTATCTGGCTTCTTCCCTATGAAGAGGCTCTCGAGCAGCTTGACTATGAGCAGGATCGGCGCGTACTTAAAATGGCGGAGAAAAAGCTTTCCCAGCTCGACTCTGAAAAACGGGGGAAATAACCCTTAACCCACAATATCCGAATTTGCGTTATCTTGGATTTAGGAGCAAAACAAAATGGACGTCGTACGTTTTCAGGCTCACAGAGGCGTTAGTACGGAATTTCCCGAAAACACACTATCCGCAATCAGAGCCGCGGTCTTACAGGGATATGACATAATCGAGATCGACCCTTCATATACAAAGGACGGAACATTCGTCCTGCTTCATGATAAAACCATAAACCGCACAGCGCGTACTCCCTCGGGAGAGGCTCTTCCACGAGAAATGAGTATTTCGGATTTATCATATTCCGAAGCCTCTTTCTATGATTATGGAGTTTGGTTTTCAGCCAAATACCGCGGTGAGTCTCTTCCCGCTCTTGAAAAAGTATTGATTTTTGCGGAAATGAGCGGCGTTACCCTGAAATTAGATAATAAAATCCAGTTTTTCCCCGAAAAAGTACTTTCTCATTTCTTTGATTTGCTCAAGACATCGTCCGCGCATATTGCATTTACCTCAAACAATACGCTATTCATTCAAAAAATCTGTGACAATTTCAGTAATTGCGAGATACATTACGACGGCACGATTTCCGACGACATACTTATATCGCTTAAGAACATCGTAGGACAGCGTCCGCTTACCGTCTGGATACCATACGACAACACATTTACCTCGTTCTCATCCCTTCCAAAAGCCGATCAAAAGCTTTGTGATTCCGTCAGAAAATACGCCGACCTTGGAATCTGGCTGATCACAAAAGACTGCGAGCTTGACACGGCGGTTAACGTTTTCGGCGCGTCTGTTATTGAAACTAACGGCTCATTAAAGCCAAAACGCCGTTTGGGGGTAAAAGCTGACACACATACGCACACCGATCGTTCTCATGACTCCCGTTGCGGTATAGACAGCCTGGCACGCAGCGCAATCAAAAAAGGTATAGATATTGTCACGATCACAAATCATTGCGATATAATGGAGCATCCCACCCCAAATGCCGTAAACGATACCCTTGCCTCAGTGCAGGACGCCATAGACGCCGATAAAAGGTACGGCGGGCGCGTAAAATTCATGTGCGGCGCCGAAATAGGCGAAGGCTTCGCGGACGTTAAGCTAACAGAAAAAATACTCGGCATGTGCGACTACGACGCTATTGTCGGTTCGGTACACGCCGTACGCTGGAGAGGACTTGACAAGGTGTATTACTCCGGGATAGATTTTTCAGCGTTTTCAGTATCTGAGCTGCACGAATACCTTGACGCTTATTTCGAAGATGTGCTCTATATGCTGAAAGCTTTTTCCTGCGACATTTTGGCTCATCTGACCTGTCCGCTTCGTTATATAAACGGTAAATACCGCCGCGGTATCACGCTTGAAAGTCACAACGTTAAAATAAAAAATATTCTTGAATATATAATCAGGCATGGCGTTGCTTTGGAAATAAACACCTCCGGAATCGGCGGACCGCTTGATGATTTTATGCCGAACGCCGATATTATCAAGCTATACCGTGAAATGGGCGGATATCTAATAACCATCGGCTCCGACTCTCATACCGAAAACGGGGTCGGCAATGGTTTCGGAGCTTTATTTCAGAAATTAAAGGATCTTAAAATACAGGATTATTTTTATTTTGAGAAGCGCGTTGCGCAGCAATGCCGTATTATTTAGTATATACTTTCTATTAAAATTTCCAGTCCAACATGTATTAAGATGATCGGCCTTTGTATTCTGACAATATATTCCAGATCAGAATTGACAAATATAACTTATAATTTGTGAGGTTTAGTAATGATTGGATTAAAGAGGGGAACTGTAAAACTACGCGAACACGAAAAAGAATGGGAAATAGAGGCACAGAATACTATTACTCGTTTGAAGAGAATATTAGGAGATGTCATCAAAGATATTCAGCATGTGGGAAGCACATCTATCCTATCGATAAAAGCAAAACCTATTATTGATATAGCGATTGCGGTTGATGATTTTAATGACATTCTTGCTTTTGAGAAAGAATTGAACGACGATGGTTTTTACTATCGTCCAAATGCGCAGGCATTTCTCAGAGATCAGCTGTTGTTTGCTTGCGGCAGTTATTATGAGGGCACCGGAGATTTACAAACTCATTTCATCCACGTGGTCCTTACAAACAGTATTGATTGGATAAACTACATAAATTTCAGGGATTATCTTAACAGCACGCCTTCAATTGCCAAAGAATATGAAGATTTAAAAGAATCTCTCGCCAATAAAGCTGCTTTTGATAACGGCAGAGAAAAATACACACAAGGAAAACATGATTTTATTGTATGTACTTTGAAAAAAGCGCTTGAGGATCTTAGCTCTGAAAAACAGTCAAAATCATCTTGTATTTAAAAAACGCGGAACACACCGCGTTTTTCGCTTTTTTAATTATATTGCTCTTAACTCAAGTTAACAGCGGTATCAGCAGCTCTGTTATCAGCACCGCCGCGCAGGCGCACAGCGCTACCGGAAGAAGCCCTTTCTCAAAATAAGCCAATATCATCGCAACGCAGAAGCCTATAATCGCCGATATCAGATAAGAGCTCGAATAGAATATTCCCGGAACCGTCATTACCGCAAGAACCGCATACGGAACATAATACAGAAAAGATCTGATAAAACGATTCTCTATCTTATGCTTCACAAGCACAAGAGGGAGCATACGGACAAGATAAGTTACTCCCGCCATTACAAAAAGGTATAAAATAAATTCAGAAAATTTCATACTCCCGCCTTTTTACACACCGTGTCTAAAATGATTAATAAAATTATATCTTGCTTCTTCCGCAATACACTATACCTTTCACACTACTTATCATCCTTCGGCTCCTCGCCGGCTTCCTGCACCGGGGCCGCCAAAGCGAAAACAACGCTTGCCGTTACCGCGCATATTATAATCACAAAACCGCTCGGCACTCCCGACAGCGCCGGTATGTATTTGAACGCGCAGCTCAAAGCCACTGCAAGAAGTATACATAGCGCCGTTGGTCTGCTTTTTTTCGCCGGAGGTACTATTATTGCGATAAACATTCCGTATATCGCTACTCCGAGAGCGGAAACCACGACCTGCGGCAATATGTTGCCGGCCACCGCACCGAACAGCGTCCCCGCGCTCCAGCCTAAATACGGTGTAAGCACAAGACCGTACATATACCTTTTTCCCACGCTTTGTTTGTTTCCCGAGGCTACAGCAAAAATCTCGTCGGTATTGCAGAAAGCTATAATTAATCTGTCCAATAAGCTTACGCTTTTTCCAAGCTTCTGCGAAAGAGATACCGACATCAGCGAATATCTCAGATTTATCACAAGCTGAGTGGAGGCAAGCTCGATAAGCGAGCCTCCTCCGACAATTATCGGAACTCCCGCCAGCTGGCCCGCAGAGGTCAGATTGGTCATGGATATAAGCACCGCCTCAAAAACCGTCAGACCGCTTCCGACCGCAAACAGTCCGAACGCAAATGATACCGACAGATAGCCCAAACATATCGGTATCCCATCAAGCACTCCCCTTGCAAAGCTGTTTATTTCCTTCATTTTTATATTTCTTTCCGTATGTATTCCAATTTATTTGAATATGAAGTACTTTTTATAATATCACAACATGCTGTTTGTGTCAATAGATTATTATAAATTTTCATTATTTTCCCCAAAATCTATTGACAAACGAGAAATAATATGATATAATACTATGCGTTACAAATGAGTACCTTTAGCTCAGTTGGATAGAGCAACTGCCTTCTAAGCAGTAGGTCGAGGGTTCGAATCCCCCAAGGTACGCCATATGGTGGGTATAGCTAAGTTGGTTATAGCGCCAGGTTGTGGCCCTGGAGGCCGAGGGTTCGAGTCCCTTTACTCACCCCACAGTCGGGCTGCTTCATTTACATGAGGCAGCCTTTTTTTATTTCCCGATCCTTGGAACCGCACCCTTTGCTTACGCCTCGAATTCACAAAATATTATAATAACATTATCTATATACGATTTCGAGCGTGAGCGAGCTTAATATTAATAAAGCGGACGCCGGATACCTGTCGATATCCTGCGTCCGCTGCCTCACTATATGCGCGTGTTTCCGTCCATTGAGATGGTACGACAATCGGACAAAATTTTATTATACTATTATGCCATCGTCATACTTCTCGGCGAGCGGAACGGTTATTTTCGGTTTTGTACGCATTTTATAGGTTCCCGATTCCGCTCCGGTCATGGCGCACATCGCCTCCAGAACGTGTAGCGCTATACTTCCGCAGGCGCGGAAATCATTTGATATTCCGAGTATGCACGCCGCCATATTCGCCACCCCTATGCCTCTGCTGTTTTCCGCAAAGCCATGCGTAAGCGGTACCTCCGAAAAGCCCTTTCCGGCCTCCGCAAGCCTGACAGTGCCGCCGAAGCAGTTTGGATCCGGCACTCCTATAGAGCCGTCAGTGCCGTAAAGCTCTATATTCGGCATAGAATGAGCCCATACGTCAAAGCTGGTCGTGATATTTACGATCGCCCCGCACTCAAAGCGCAGCAGACCGCAGACGTGCGTCTGCACCTCTACCTCCACTATTTCGCCGTTTCGCGGCTGTGAGGTTATGGTTCTTGTATCAAAGCCGCGTGTATTCATCATGGCGATCTCGGAGATCGGACCGAGCAGATTTACAAGCGCGGTCAGATAGTATGGTCCCATGTCAAACATCGGACCGGCGCCCTTTTTATAGTAAAACGCCGGGTTCGGATGCCAGCTCTCATGGCCGTGGCACATCATAAACGCGTTTCCGCCCACCGGACGACCTATCTTACCTTCATCGATCAGCTTACGGCATGTCTGTATTCCCGCGCCCATAAATGTATCCGGAGCGCATCCGAGAAGCAGTCCCTTCTCTTCCGCTATCCCGCAAAGCTCCTCGCCTTCCTCAAAGGTTATGGCAAGAGGCTTCTCACAGTATACGTGCTTTCCGGCAAGCAGCGCCTGCTTATTTATTGAATAATGTGACAGCGGAGTGGTAAGATTGAGTATCAAACGGATATCCTCGCACTTAAGCATTTCCTCAAAAGTCATTATATGAGGTATTCCGTATTTTTCCGCCGCGTCGCCCGCGTTCTTCTCTATCAGATCGGCACAGGCGTAAACATTTACTATATTGCCAAATATACCGGTCAAATTCGTAAAGTATATTCCGCTGATATTTCCGCAGCCGACAACGCCGACATTTATCTTTTCCATAATATGCAATCCTTTCTCAAAAACAAAGATTCGTTATACCGCCGGTCTTGTATTAAATTATTTCGCCGCCCAGATAAAGCCCCGGCGGATCGCTTCTCTTGCCTGCGGAATATCCCACACAGCGGCTACATGACCGACGCTGATATAATATACCTTGCCCTTGCCCCAGTATTTTGTGTAGATTACCGGAACGGTCACAACGCCGTTTGAGCTGTTTTCGTTAAAATCAGTTACCGCAAAGCGCGTGGTGGCAAGCACGTTTACACATGGATCGCAGTGTATGTAGTACTGCTCGCTGGTCAGCGAGAAGTCCGAGAGTCCCTCGGTAAGCGGCGACGCGGAGGAATGATTGAAATTGACCTCATAGGTTATTCCCGCGTTACCCGGATGAGCGACCCACTGAGATCCGGTCATGAACTGCCATTCCGTGCTTTCCCTAAAGGAATCGCACATTCCTCCGTGACATCCGGCTATCCCCACGCCCGACGCCACGGCGGCACACACGTTTTTGACCGCGGTGGAGCTTATTGTTCCCATCGTCCAATGCGGTACTATAAGATCAAGTGTTTTAAGATAATCAGCGTTCTCAAACGAGTCAAGTGAAAAGGATACCTCCGTCTCAAATCCGTTTTCGGAGAGTATTTTTGAAAAAACCTCCGAAGTCTGCTTTGGCTCGTGTCCGTCCCAACCTCCGGCTACTATAAGTGCTTTTTTCATGTTTTTGACCATTTCCTTTCTTACGCCTAAACAAGCGCTGTATCCGGACGCCCTCAGGCATACCCGCGCTGTTATTTTACGGCTTTTTTATCTGACTAAAATATATCAGAAAAAACTTGCATTTTCAAGATGATTATAGTATAATAAAGGAAGATTTTTGGCATCAGAGAGGAATACGGTACCCCTATGATATACGAAGCTAAGCACGCCGGATTCAACACCCCTTTCAAATATAATATGTCTACTGATTTTAATTTCCCGCTTCACATACACAGAAGCTTTGAATTTATAGTGATAAAGAGTGGAACGCTCAGGCTTCAGATAGACAACAGTATATACGAGCTATCTCCTGGAAAAGGCGCGCTTATATTCCCATACCAGCGCCACGCCTACATAAGTGAGGGTGAAAATCAAATGTATATCTGTATATTCTCTCCTGACCTCGCCGGCGGTTTTCAGAAAGAAATAAAAAATCTTTTGCCTGAGCGTCCCGTTTTCGATATCCAGCTCTCACGCTTTGACGACACATTTGACAACATATGTATGCAGAAATCGATCGTTTATTACATTTGCGGCAGGATGCTACAGGAGTGTAGGTTAGTGCCTCGCGAAAGCTTCAACGATACCGGAGAGCTTATCGAGCTGATACTTCGCAAAATAGACGAAAATTACGAAAACGACTGTACCCTCGCCGGTATTGCGAAGGAGCTTAATTACGACTATACATATTTATCAAAATATTTCCGAAAAATGACGGGTATGTCCTTCCCTTATTACCTTAACCTTTGCCGTATAACTCTTGCATGCCAGATAATATCCGAGGAAAATTGTCCGCTGACAGATACTGCGTTTCGCGTGGGATACGCCTCTATACGCAACTTCAACGAAAATTTTAAAAAAATAACCGGAAAAACCCCTTCGCAGTATTTAAAAGAGCATTCGGGCAGAAATTGACTTTAACATGAAAGTTACGTATCATCGTATACACGCGCTTTCACGTATTACTCTATTTCGCCCTTGTGCGTCATAGGTGCTCAGCGTGAAAGATTTCATCGTCTCAAAATACGGTAATTTCACGCTTAAAGTTTCTTACCAAAATTTTTCATGTCTATTTTAGCCGCCTTTGGCGGCATGGAGGATTAGCGTGAAAGAATAATCTGATCGTATCAAAATGCAGATAGTTTCACGCATAGGGGCTGTCGCAATAAGAGCCCCCAAAGAGCAAAAAAGCGGTTGATCTTTACCGAAAGGTATTGAACAACCGCTTGCTTTGTTGTATAATTGAATTACGACAAACAACATACAAGAAAGCAAGGATATTATACAACAATGAGAAACAGAAATCAAGTAGTTTTACCAATAAATTTAGAAATTTGCATTCCGAAAGACGATCCGGTATTCAAAATGGTGGAAATATGCGAACAGTTGGATTACACGGAACTCTATCGTGCATATCTCCGATCGTGGAGAAGGATCAATCCGGAAACGCTGTTCGAACTGTTGGTGTTCGGATATATGAACCGAAAATACTCGGCAAGACAGATCGAAGAAGCATGCCGGACGGATATTCGTTATATGTGGATATTACAGGGAGAGCCGGTGCCGGATCACAGTACAATCGCGAGATTTCAGAATGAGAAACTGACCGGAGTCATAGAAGATCTGTTCTACCAATTGGTGGAGAAATTGCACGAGGCAGGAGAAGTCGGTTTCCGCAACATTTTTGTAGACGGAAC
>CALYAD010000063.1 GCA_944393415.1 uncultured Clostridia bacterium
CTTCCTTAAGCAGAATGTCAAACTCCCCTCCGTTGTATTCCATCGAATAAAGTATTTTCTTCATTGTTTAGTTCCTCCTTTAATTTACATTAAATATTTTCAGATGCATTTTTTCTGCATACATCCTGACATAGTAAGTTTCGCAGTCCTCGCAGCCTTCGCAGAATACCGCGTACCCGCATTTATCCGCCATATACTGATACATAGACGGAAGGTTCTCCGGCACCCGTGACGCCCATTTAGTGACAAACACTACGTTGTCCGAAGTACTTTTTCCCATTTTTTTCGCTTTGTACCGCGGGAGTACAATATAGTGCTTTATCTGTGAATCCGGGTTCAATTTTATATAGCCGCGCATTATTTTTGCTGTCTCTTTTGCCAATGGGCTTTCGGCGTCGCTGTATACTTCCGTGACGCCGTACTCGATTATCAGAAGCCGCATTATTTTTTTCAGAGAGTGTTTGTCAAAGCCGGAATATTCACGCTGTCCTACTATCATCACCGCGTTTCGCTTGCTTCTCTGCTTATTTTCCAATATTTTTTTAATCATGAGTTCTTCTCTTTCAATTAGTAAATTTTTCATAAATTTTAAAGAAATATCAACTATTTACTGACATTCACAGTGAATAGCCGCTTAATAAAATCAAAAAAATAATCTATACTTAAGGCATAGACTAATAAATCTAATTCTGAGAATAAAAAGGTAAATAAGATATGGAAAAGAAAGATAGGGACGCCTTTAAGGAGAGAATCAAAAAAACATTGGGTAAAAGAATCAATGAATATAGGGAACAAAAAAATTGGACACAAGATCAATTAGATCATTATGCAGACTTAGGAGATAGATATGCTGGATCTGTAGAACGTGGAGAAAGTTTTCCGAGTTTGGTTACACTCATATGTATTGCCAACGCATTAAAAGTATCCACTGATCAGTTATTAGTAGATGTACTGGATGTAAAACCTATGATTAAAGCTACTATGTTGTCAGAGAAAATAAAAGATTTACCTATAGAAAAACAAAATCAGATTATGGATTATATTGAATACGTAATAGGAGAAGCCAGTACCTAATGGGCGGTTTAGCAAATTAATACCAATAATAACCCGTATCGGACTACATGCAAAAAAAATCAATTAAATTGTATCATAAATTTGTGAATAAATAAACACTATTTGTGTTTAAATCAACGCCTCTTGATTGTTTAATCTATTATTGTTTTAGTTTATACTAATAGTGTCAATCAATATAGAGAGAGGGGTTTAAATGGGATACGAACTCGTAGGTATGAGAATAATGCAAAATAGATTGAAACGGGGCTTTACAAGAGAGGCTTTTGCTGAAAAAGTAGATTTAAGTATAAATTATGTTGGGGATATAGAGCGTGGGAAAAAGACGCCATCTTTTGAAACCCTTATAAGAATTGCTAATGTTCTAGAAGTTTCAGCAGACGATTTATTAATGGATGTGCTTGTTTGCAATTACTCAATTAGGTTTGCGAAATTTTTTGAGAAAATAGAAACTATGACCAAAGAAGAAAAGGAAGTATTAACAAAAGCAATAAATAAATTAATTGAATAAAAAACACCGGACTTTTGACTAAAGGTCCGGTGTTTTTATAATATAATGGTTGAATGTAATTTTCAAAAAAGTCCTCTTAAATATCAGAAATGCTTATTTAACTTCTCAAAAACTTTTCCGGAGGGGATAAGTAATTGGATTTGAGTAAGCAAGATATTACATCACCGTCTCCGACTTCTCCATACCTCAGCGGAGCGCCGCGACGTGCGCCGCGTTACTCTGAGCTTTCAAAAAGCCGGAGGCGGAGATGAAGCACCATGCCTGCTGAAATCAGAGATACACTTTTTCCGGAGAAGTTTTTGGGGAGGTTAAGGAACACTTTTTTTCAAAAAGGGTTCCTGAGAAAAAAGGGGAACTTATA
Organism: uncultured Clostridia bacterium; assembly: GCA_944393415.1. GTDB lineage: Bacteria > Bacillota > Clostridia > Oscillospirales > CAG-272 > SIG673. The sequence goes on from CALYAD010000063.1 coordinate 1,944, forward strand.
ATAGATGTACCAGATCATACACGGAATTGTATTCGGGATGCTCTGTGCATTCAAGCGAAAGCGCAAATCTCTGTGGAATATCCGCGGTTATCCGGCAGGAAACGCTTCCGAATCTGTCGTTGCTTCTCGGCGCTACCTCACAGGTGTTGACGGTGCCGAGAAGGCGCTTGGTTTCGCCGTATGTCAGATACGCTTTGACAGTCAGCGCACCGGCTTTTTCGGGGGAATCATTGAGCACCCAGATATCCGCGGTCAGCTCGTCTCCGGTCAGATAACGGTTCCGGGGAGCGCTCATTGAGATCAGCGTCGGCCGGAGCGCCTCTCCCACGCTGTGAAGCGCGGGCTTGGGTTCGGCGGGCCAGTTTATGAGGCTGTTTCCCGCGGCACAGGGCCAAGGCTCGTTAAAATCCCAGTTGACCGCCATAGAGCAGTGCGGCCACTGGCGGCGCATTTCCTCGAACATTGTCTTATACGCCATGCTCTGAAGATACAGTGTTTTTTCCATCAGGTCGTCCACGCTGTCCCAGGTACCGAAATAATACCTCACCTCTGATTTACCGAGCCAGGTGCTTTTGTTCCACGCCTCGAAAGCGTGATGCTCCTTCCATATCTCGTTTGAAGCGTTGCAGTCCTGATAGTTATTTTCATCCATTATATATTTTTTTATGTATTCGGGGGTTGCTCCGCCGTTGCAGCCGAACTCTGTATACGCGTTCAGCCCGCTGCGCTTGATGACGGAAATATATTCCTCGCCCTTGACAGGACCGGTTTTTTCGTCGTTGTCCCCCTCGGAGATGACCACCTTGACATATGTTCCGTGTCCCATTCCGTGGAGCGGGGAGGTCATGTTGAACGGAGTGAAACGGTCAAGCTCAAAGCAGAGCGAGTCGAGCATGCGTAAGGGGTGCGATTGAACGGTAAGACCGGACCAGGAGTTGAACAGCTCGTTGCCTCCGCACCAGAACGCGATGCAGGGGTGAGTCCTGAGGCGTTTAATAATTGTCGTAGCTTCCTGTCTAAGCACCTTAAGGTATTCGTCGGTGTCGGGATGACGGTTACAGGAAAGCATAAATTCCTGCCAGACCATAATACCGAGCCGGTCGCACTTATCGTAAAAGTACTCGCGGTTGATTATTTGTCCTCCCCAGAGGCGGAGTATGTTCATATTCGCGTCATATGCCATTTTCAGCAGCTCGTCGTATCGCTTATCGGTTATATTACATGGGAAAATTTCGGCATTCACCCAGTTAGAGCCTTTTGCGAACACCCTAACTCCGTTTATTTCAATTGTGGCGGGCGCGGGAAGCGCCGTCATCGGAAATGCCCGCTCAAATCTTTTTACGTCTTCTGCGTTTCTTACCAGCTTTGAACTGCGGAACCCGATGCTTCGGGTAAGCGCGTCCGGGTCAGCACCCTTTACGGAAAGCTTATAAACGGGCTGTTCTCCGTATCCGCGCGGATACCATAGCCGGGGATTGTTCAGGTTAAGGATGAAGCGTTCCGTCTGATTTTCGCCCACATCGCGCTTTTCGGAAACGCAGACGTTACCGTCCGGGTCGGTAAGAGCTACCTCAAAGCTGCCCATGCCGCAGACGTCGACGTCCGCGGTCACCGTTACTGAGCGGAGATCGTCGGAAAGTCGGTAAGACGCCTCAAGCTTTGTCGGGCTTCCGAGAGGGATTACCTTTATGTAAGCCTCCTCCCAGATGCCGGAAGGGACGAGTCGGGGGTGCCAGTCCCATGTGTAGGATGAAGCGGGCTTGCAGGAGGCCGCCGCTTGTGCGCGGTCGCGCTTTTCCAGTCCGTTTGTCGGTATCGGAAACAAAATTACCTCAAGCTCCGGAGATTTTCCCGAAAACGGGGTCACGTCTATAGTTACCGGAGTAAACATACCCTCGCCATCGGCAAAGGTTTTACCGTCAATTTTTATTATGTATCTGTAATCTATGCCTCCGAAACAGAGCAGAGCGCAGTCAAGCGGTCCGCACTCAAAGGAGAGCTTGGAGCGATAGATAAAATACTCCTTTTCCATCCAGTCGAACTGACGGAAATTAAGCTCGCGGTAGTATGGTTTGTAACCTTTTGCTTCGGCGTAGTCAAGCTGGACCGCGCCGGGAACCTTTGCGGGAACGGTATCGACGGCGGGGACGGAGAGGTCGGGGGTATGGGAAACGGTCCAGTCAAGCAGGATCTTTTTCATAAGCGTTCTTCCTTTCTCAGCGTTACGTGCGGCGCCGCGTTAATTCAGCGGTCTCGCATTAACTGAAATAAAATAATTTATTTTCCGGAGTGGGGGTAAATTTTAAGTACTGTTTCACCGCAAATCGGGGTGCAGACAATGCGCCATAGGCTTTTTTGTCCCCATTGTTTTTCAAGCAGCCTGGGTATAAGCAGCGAATGCGGGTCGGGATGGCGGTTTTCCGCGTCGCCTTTTATCCCGTCCGGGGGATTTTCACAGGTAAGATTTAATTCTTCGGCGTAAATATTACCTATACCGATAAGCTCCGCCGTCACCCCGCAGGAGAAAATAAGTCGGTTTCCGGTTATTTCCGGAAGCTCCCGCGTAATATAATGGAGCCTGGTATTTTCGGTAGGACAGTCGAAGCGGTCGGTGATTTCTACCGTGCCGCCGTCTATAGAAAGGCGTCTTATCCAATGGCAGGGAAAATCGCTTTCGTATCCGTAAGCTCCGGCGATATCCGTCTCGGCGTACAGCTTGCCGGTTTTCATCGGTGCCGCGGTATACTTTCTGCCGTTTTTTTGTGTCCTGCCGTTTATGACGGGAAGGTTATGATAGTCCGAGCTCATGTACCATAGCTTATATCTCTGGTCGGAGAAGGTATATCGGGAGTACAGATCAACCCCGGGATCGACGAACAGCGGAGTTCCTTTATAATAAACCACAAAGCTGCCGGCGTCGTTATGATTATGGCTTTCGGCGTTATGATTGCCTTTGAGAGACGCGAAAAATCCGTTTTTGCGCAGTGTGCAGACGCCGATACCTTTCAAAAACATGGATTCGGGGTAAGTTACACGCTCGCCTGAAACGGTATCGGGTGCGGTCAGAATATCCTTCAGCTGGCGGTAGAAATTGTCATGTATGGTCCGCAGGCGTTCCGGGCGGTAAAGCGTGCGTCCCATCTCAAAAAGCAGGGCGTTTCCGGTGCGTTTTCCGGCACGGATAAGAAGAGGACAGTCAGGGTAGAAATCTATCCCCGCGTCGGCGTAGTTTGCCGGGTTTCCGTACTCGTCGTACATACCGGTCGGGTAAGCGCAGGCGTTTTTTATCCGGATATCCCCGGTAATATCCGTTTTTCCGCCTGTGATGTCGTAAATAAGCTCCGCTATATCGAAAAGACACGCGCCGGAGAGATTCCAGTATCGGACTCCTTCATCACACAGACAGTCGTCGGAAATCGAACGAAGATAATTTTCGGTAAACGAACAGGCTCTGGCAACCAGGGATGAGTATTCGTTCATATCCGCGCAGATAAGCGCGGAGCAGAAAATTATGTTTGAGTTTATCCAAGGGTTCCAGTTATTGACCTTTTCTCCGTTTGACCCCATCCAGCGGTAATCGTCGGTTTCGGTGTATGGAATAAAAATTCTTTCTCTTACCGCGGTCCGTATCAGCGAAAGCGTATCGGGGGAGAGACGGTCGTGCAGAAAACGGTATGCGGTACAGAGAACCGACGCTGTCTCTGAGGAATACAGTTCTATCACGTGATTTGTCGCGTTTGCGGGCTTTATTCCGGAGTGAGCAGGTACGCACCAGGTATCCTCGGAGCAGATGAGGCGAATGAGCGCTTCAATCTTATCGGTATATTCATCCGAGCCTGAGAAAATCTCGTAAAACGCGAGATCAGCCAGCGCGGCGCGCCGATTGATGTACATATCTTCGAAATTACAGCGGTTGCCGTTACGGAAATATTCGCCGTAGCTGTCTCCGTAATCGGGAGGGCTGAAAGCCGCGCGTTCCTTTGCCAATCCGGAAAGTCTATCCATGACAGCCGCGGGGATATCTTTAAAGCTACGGGGAATGTCGGAAAACCATTTTATCTTTTCCGGCGCAAGCAGGTTCGCGGATATCTTATCAGTATCGAAAAGCTTCATGATAATACCTCCATGCCGCCAGAGGCAGCTAAAAAAACCGTTCTTATCGGTTTTTAATATACGGAAAATTATGTGTTTTGCATAGTAAAGCGTTCGGATTTATAGAAAATATATGCGTGAACTATCGAGTTTTGAAGCGATGTATTATATTTTTCAAGCTATGTCCTCCAGCAGGTCTGCACGTTATGGCTTAGTCAACTGTTGGAGGTGCGGCGAATATATTTCTGAGATAAATTATTTGTACGCTTTTAGGCGATTAAGATTTCTTTTTTGCGCCGGGACGCTTGTCTCGTTCCTTTTTTATACGTTCGTGCTCGGCGATAAGCTTTTGTGTCTTTTTCTGCTTTATATACAAGGGGACGGCTATTACGGCGGCGGCGGCGAGAATGAGCAGAGTGAAGACTATGCCGTCTACCCATGAGGGTGCGTTATCGCCAAATAGAATACTGGTCTTTGCGTTACTTACGGTAGAAATGAATTTTACCGCGTTTTCGCCGTTATAGGCATCGGCGTCGGCAAGGGCGTCGGCGGACGGACCGGCGGAAATCTTTACTCCGCTGATTTTTAAAGCGTGTCCGGCGCTCAGGACGCTTTCGGGAGCGGAGGCGGTCAGATCGACTCCGGTGATGGTAAGATCGTCGGAGGCGCTTATTTTACCGGTAATGTCAATCGTTCCGGAGGTCATCTGTATATTTCTGCCGCGCACGGCGAAATTGTCTGAGCTTATAGTCACATCCGCTCCGGCAAAAGAGATCATGGTGTTTTCCGTATATATGCCGTAATTTGGCGCGGTGATATTTATTTTTCCGGACCGCAGGCGAAGGGTATCGTTTTCTAAGGTCGAAACGCTGATGATCCCGGTATTGCCTGATATCAGTGTCAGGGAGCCGTTGCCTTCAAAGGTAACGGAAGTAACGCAGCGTATCGCGTATTCGGAAGCCTTAATGTAATTATCGCCGTTAAGAATGACCGTGGCGTCGGCAGGAAGCGTCAGTCCGTAAACGCTTTCGGTGTCTATGGTCAGATTGTTCAGTGTAAGTATTCCGTCAATGTTTTGCCAATCGTAGCCCGGACCGCTTGTGTTTTGATTGATCGAGGCGATATCGAGCGTGGAGGATAGGGTTTCGGCAGCGTTTGCGGTTACCGGAATAAGCGCGGTGATTATTAAAATTACCAGCGTCAGCGCGGTGATTTTTCTTTTCATATTATTTATCATTTCTGTTACCGTTCCTTAAATCGTTGTATGGGTACAGAGGGCGCCTCTGCTAAAAAAGCCCTTTCCTGCGTTAAAAATAATATTTACAATGGTTTATTGTATTAAATTTATTGTAGCATGAAGTTATGAAAAAATCAAGAATATGAGGACAGATTGTTGAAATATATTTCTTTGAAGTGTAAAATCCATTTCCTCGATAATGCATATTGCACAAAGACCATATAATAATTTGTGCAAAAACTAAACAATCAGCCAAAAATAAAAAATAGGAGTGAAAAGGGGGTTGACAAAAGGAGGAGGAAGTGATATAATATACGAGCGCTCTTTTGAGGGGAGAGCCTGAGGAGGAGCGCAAGAAGAGAAATGATCCTTGAAAA
>CALYAD010000064.1 GCA_944393415.1 uncultured Clostridia bacterium
CTTTCTTGTATTTTGTTTTTGGTAATTCAATTATACAACAAAGCAAGCGGTTGTTCAATACCTTTCGGTAAAGATCAACCGCTTTTTTGCTCTTTGGGGGCTCTTATTGCGACAGCCCCTTAAAGCTCTTTTGGTTTGGTTGCGCAGTGATCAGTATCACTCGGTTATTATACGGCAGTTGTTTTCCATGACGGAATTACCGATAATGACCTCTCCTATGCTGTCGGCTTTTATGTAGCCGGAGTGCGGATTTTTTACGGACACGATACTTCCGTTTATATCGGCGCGTACGTCGGAATACTCAAAAGAGAGGTCGGCGTTTTCCATAGTGCAGTTTATAATACGCAGATTTCTGCAGTAGCAAAGCGGTTGGGTACCGTTTATTTTGCAGTTTATCAGTGTAAGGCCGTCTGAATACCAAGCGAGGTATTCTCCGTTTATTACGCTGTTCTCCACAGTCACGTTTTTACAGTGCCAGAAAGCGTCCTTTGTATTTAACTCGGAATCCTTTATACGCAGGTTTTCAGTATACTGAAATGAGTATTTACCATTCATCCTCAGTCTTTCGATATCTGTGTCCCGTGTCATAAACAGGAAATATTCTGATTCCATATCACAGTCCGAAAAATGAATATTGCGGCATTTCCATCCGAATTCCGTAGAGACGAGCTTAGTGTTTTTGATTTCTATGTTTTCACATTCTCTCAAACATTTTACTCCGTTAATTTCGCAGTGGTCTATAACGCCGTTTTTGGAATACCAAAGCGGCGCACGGCAACTTACCGACATTTTTGAATCGATAAGCTTGAAATCGGTTGTGTGCCAAAGCGGATAGCGAAGCTCAAAATTACAGTTTTTGACGGTTATTGAGCGGCTTTCCTTTAAAGCCGATTCGCCGTCCGCCTCGCCGGCAAAGCTGCAACTTTCCACAACGGCGTCTGTGAGATTGTAGAGCGCGCGCTCCTCATCGGAAACGAGACCGGTTATCAGTTTTTCCATATTAATCACCTCATGCCGCCAGAGGCGGCTAAAAAAACCGTTCTTATCGGTTTTTAACCGCTTTAATCGGTTTTTAACCGTTTTGATCGGTTTTTATTAATAAATACAAAAAAATTTCGTGTTTAGCTGTGCAAAATTTAAGCGTGGAACCGTACAAACTCAAACTCGCTTTAACGTTACCTTCATGATATTCGGTTTCCTTTATTTCAAGATTTATCAAAGTAATTCAGAGCGAAGCTCGGCGTCCGATTTTGCGCTGATATATGCGGGGGGAATATCGAGAACCGTCTTACAGCCGGACACTCCTTCGGTATTGAGTCTATAGGCGGCTCTTGCGTATGCCACAAGCACGGAAGCGGTGAACTCGGGATTTGAGTCAAGCTTAAGACTGTACTCGATTATATGCCTGTTTTCAAGATCTTTGCCTGTCTTTCCGCTTCGGATAACGAAGCCGCCGTGCGGAATGCCGGAGTGGTCTCTGTCAAGCTCTTCCTTTGTGATAAAGTGTACGGTCGTATCATATTCGGCGAAATAGTTGGGCATATTTTTTATTTCCTGTTCTATTTTGGCTTTGTCAGCGCCCTCCGCAGCTACGACGAAGCATTCTCTTGTATGCTTCTGTCGGGTGGTAAGCTCAGGATCCGCGCCGCTTCGGACGAGATCGAGAGACTGTTTGACAGGGATAGTGTATTGCTTTCCGTCGAGTACGCCCTCAACTCTTCTGATTGCGTCTGAATGTCCTTGGCTTACGCCTTTCCCCCAAAAGGTATAGTCTTTACCGTCCGAAAGGACCGAGCCGCTTATGACACGGGCGATAGAGAACAATCCCGGATCCCATCCTACGGATATTATCGCGACCTTCCCGCCTTCCTTAGCGGCGGCATCTACGTTCGCGAAATGCGCCGGGATTTTTGCGTGAGTGTCAAAGCTGTCGATACAATTGAAAAGCCTTGCGATAACCGGGGTCTGCACCGGAAGATCCGTGGCGCTTCCTCCGCAAAGGATCATAACGTCTATCTTGTCGGTCATCTCTGAAGCTTTGTCGATATGATATACCGGAACATTTTCACCGACGGTTTTTATTTTTTCCGGAGCGCGTCTGGTAAAAATCGCCGCGAGCTCAAGATCGGGGTTCTGCTTGATCGCGCATTCAACGCCTCTTCCGAGATTTCCGTATCCGTAAATGCCTATTCTTATGCTCATCTTTTTTACCATACCTTTCTTTTGAAAAATTTTTAATAAAAATATTTTATTACAATGACGTGTATTTGTCAATAGTTTTTCAGATATTTTTTTCAGATAGTAAATAAAAACAGAAATTTATTTAAAATATGATTGACAATTATAAATATATGTTGTATAATTATAGCGGTAAGCAATGTTTTGCGGAAAGGAATTTTTGAATAGATGAAATATTACACGATGAAAGTTGCGGGACTTGAACGACAGCTTCCTATATGTCCGGTTAACGACAGTATGTCGATAGGCGCGTTTGTAATACTCGGGGATCAGGAGCTTACGGTGGCGGCAGCCCGCGAACTGCTGAAATTAGCTCCGGAGTACGATTATCTGCTTACCGCGGAGGCAAAAGGTATACCTCTGATACATGAGATGGCGCGTCAGCACGGAGATAAAAAATATATGCTGGCCAGAAAAAGCGTGAAGCTGTATATGACCGGAATATTTAAAGTAGAGGTACGATCTATTACCACGGACAGAAAGCAGGAGCTTTTTCTTGATAAAGCGGACGCGGATATGATGCGGGGAAAGCGTATACTGATAGTTGACGATGTTATCTCAACGGGGGCGTCGCTCAGTGCTATGGAGGCTTTGGTCAACGAGACCGGAGGGATCATAGTAGGGAAAATGGCGATCATTAAGGAAGGCGACGCGATTAACCGCGACGATATAATATGTCTTGAGAGTCTTCCGCTTTTTAACCCTGACGGGAGTATAATGAACTGAAATACATATATACCAATATACAAAAGGTGACGGCGAAAAGTTTACAGGGCTTTTGTGCCTTCGTCTGCTGCGCGGGCATAAGGCGAAAGAAAGGAATGGTCACAGATTATGCTTTATACAATAGAGAACGAAAAATTAAAGGTTAGTATATCCGATAAAGGAGCTGAGCTTCAGAATATCATTCTTAAGTCAGACGGAACAGAATATCTTTGGCAGGGTGACGAGCGCTTCTGGAGCGGAAGAGCCTACAATTTGTTTCCTATATGCGGTAGACTGACCGACGGAAGGTATACGTATAAGGGAAAAACATATAATATGAATCTACACGGCTTTGCGCGCGCAAGTTTTTTCAGAGCGGAAATGATAAGCGATACGAAAGCCGCATTTGTTTTGACCCCGGATGATGAAATAAGGACTCAGTATCCTTTTGATTTTTTATTCAGGGTCACGTATTCTTTAAATGATACTGAGTTGACCGTATCTTTTGATGTAGTAAATAACGATACGGATGATATGTATTTTGGTATAGGAGGGCATCCCGGATTCAATGTGCCTTTGTGTCAGGGAGAATCGTTTGAAGACTATTATCTTGAGTTCGATTGTGAAAAGCCTGCGAAGCGACTTGTTTTTACTCCGTTATTCGATACAGGCAAAACTGAGCCGTTTCCCTTAAAAGAAGGTAAAATATTGGAGCTTAAGCATTCGCTTTTTGATAACGACGCGATTTTTTTGACCGATATGTGCGGTTCTGTCACTTTGAAAAGCCGTAAGAGCGGGAAAAGGGTACGTGTGGAGTATCCCGGTATGAAGTATCTCGGACTTTGGCACGCTCCGCATACCGAGGCTCCGTATATCTGTATCGAGCCCTGGTGTTCGCTTCCGTCGTATGATGGGGTAGTGGACGATCTCGAGACAAAGCATGAGATGACAAAGCTTGGTTCGGGATGCGAATATAATAATATGTTTAAGATTAAAATTACCTAAAACGTTTGAGTAAGAGAAAGATCCGCCTTGGAGAGCCCTGATGAGAAGAAGCCGGTTTATACCTGATTATTACTTTGATACCGTCTATGAAATAACCCCGGATATGCTGAAAGAACTCGGTATAAGGGGAGTTATACTTGATATAGATAACACGCTCGTGCCATACGAGATACCCGAGCCTACGGAGGAGGTAAGAGCGTGGCTTTCCGGACTTTGGGAGGCGGGGATAAAAACAGCGTTTGTTTCAAACAATCACAGGGACAGGGTGGAGCTTTTCAATAAGACGCTTGGCTGCCCGGCGTTTTTTGACAGCGGTAAACCATTAAAAAAAAGCTGCAGGTCAGCGCTTAAGGCTTTGGATACCCCACCTGAGGAAACAGCGATAATCGGAGATCAGGTTTTTACCGACGTGCTTGCCGGCGGCTTGGCCGGACTTGGAATACGCATACTTGTAAAGCCTATCAAAGATAAAACAAGTATGTTTTTCCGCTTTAAGAGATTGCTTGAAAAACCTGTTATCAGAAGCTATCACAGGAAAAACAGGAAAAGAAATTCAAAAAAATGAGCTTTTCCGTCCGCGCGGATGGAAAAAACTTTCTGTTTACTTATACCCGGTATGGCATGGGCGGGTATTAGAGCGTGTATAGTCGTGTAAATATTAATAAAGAAAGGAAGCTTCCGCCTCGCGGAAGTAATAATAAAAAATGCCGGCAAAATTCGGTCCTGCGGGAAACAGCAAAAGCTTTTATGAGGCAGGAAAAAAGAATACTTATGAAGCGCCGCTTTGGCTCCGTGAAATGGGACTTGACGCATATGAATATCAGTGCGGACAGGGAGTCAGGGGATCTGTCGCCGCTTTTACCAAGGTCGGTGAGGAGGCGAAAAAAAACGGAATAACGCTTTCGCTTCACGCTCCGTATTTTATATCGCTTTCCGGAACCGAGGAGGAAAAGCGCCTTAAAAGCGTTGACTATATCGGCCAGTCGCTTGCCGCGGCGGAAGCTATGGGAGCCGATATAATAGTTATCCATACCGGCTCGGCGGCAAAGATAAGTCGGGGGGAGGCGGTAGAGCTTGCTAAAAGAACTATTTCGCTTGCCCTCGAAAAGTATCCTGATACAGAGGTAGCGTTCGGGCTTGAAACTATGGGTAAGCGAAATCAGCTCGGTACTCTTGAAGAGGTGATAGAGATATGTAAGACGGACCGCAGACTTCGGCCGGTTGTTGATTTCGGCCATCTCAACGCAAGAAACGTTGGAGGTCTATTTGTTACCGAGGACGATTACCGCCGGGTTTTTGAGCTGATTGAAAGAGAGCTTGGGGCGGATTATGCGGATAGTCTTCACTGCCACTTTTCAAAAATAGAGTACACGTCAGCCGGTGAAAAAAGACACCTTACCTTTGAAGACTCGGAATTCGGGCCGGAATTCGGGCCGCTTGCCGTGGCTCTTGCCAAGGACGGTTATTCTCCGAGGATAATTTGCGAATCTGCCGGAACGATGGCTGAAGACGCCCTGTCAATGAAAAGAATGTACACTGAAGCGTTGGCGGAAAACCGGGAAGATAAATAATATTTTGGCGGTAAGAATGGTGGAGCCGCGGAAAGGATCTTGCATATAATGAAAATACTGATACTGAACGGTATAAATTTATGTATGACCGGAACAAGGGAACCGGGAAAATACGGGACCAAATCTCTGGACGAGATAAATACGTCTCTCAGAGCGTGGGCAAACGAAAGGGGCAACCTTGAGCTTGATTTTTTCTCTACAAATTTTGAGGGCGGTTTTGTGGAACGTCTGTACTCCGCGCGCGGAGTTTACGACGGTATAGTTATGAACGCCGGAGCGTGGTCGCATTACTCAATAGGCATCAGGGACGCGGTCGCCGGCTGCGGTCTTCCTATCGTGGAGGTACATATGACCAATGTTTTCGCACGTGAGGAATTCCGGCATACACAGCTGCTCGCTCCGTTTTGCGTCGGGCTTATTTCGGGTTTTGCGGACGATGTTTACCGTCTCGGCGCAGAGGCTTTGATCAGCTGCCTCACGGATAAAAAATAATCTGCGATAAATTTAAGTAATGGGGTGAAGCGTATGTCGCGACTTGATAAACTCAGAGATATGTTCAGTGACGGTTATGACGCGTACCTGATGACGTCAGAGATCAATATCAGATATATAAGCGGAGTGGATTATACGGACGGGTTTCTTCTTATTACAAGGGAAAAGGCGTATCTGCTTGCTGACAGCCGCTATATCGAGGTCGCGCGGAGGACCGCGGATGAGCAATTTGTGGTGGTACTTCTTTCCGGGAAAAGAGCGGATATGATAAAAAGCCTTATACCTTCCGGCTCAGCCATAGGATATGAGGATAATATAATGACCTGCGCCGAGCTTTCTGCGTTTGAAGCCGCTATGCCGGATTATACCTTTAAGGCGGCGGGAGGGCTGACCGAGATATTACGCAACATTAAGGATGAATCGGAAAAGCAGTCCGTTATCAAAGCCCAGAGGATAACCGAGGCCGCTTTTGAGCATGTTCTCGGGATTATCTCGCCGGAAATAACCGAACGAGAGGTAGCGCTTGAGCTTGAATACTATATGAGAAAGCACGGAGCGGACGGCATTGCCTTCGATACAATCGCGGTGTCCGGCGCGTCCTCTTCGCTTCCTCACGGAGTGCCCGCCGACAAAAAGCTCGAAAGGGGATTTCTGACGATGGATTTCGGAGCTAAATACAACGGGTATTGTGCCGATATGACCCGTACCGTCTGTATCGGAAAACCGGACGAGGAAATGAAGCGCATATACGATACGGTGCTTGAGGCGCAAAAGGCGGCGATAGAGTATATCTCGGCAGGTAAAAAATGCTCGGACTGCGATAAGACAGCGCGTGAAATTATAGATAATTCGGGGTACGGAGGGTGTTTCGGACACAGCCTCGGGCATGGCGTAGGACTGTATATCCACGAGGAAATACATTTGTCCGCATCCTCGGGGAAGAATCTTGAGGCGGGAAACATAGTTACCGTAGAGCCGGGAATATATATTGAAGGTAAATACGGTGTGCGTATTGAGGATATGCTTTATGTTACCGAAAACGGAAATGAGAATTTGACAAGAGCTGACAAAAAACTACTGGTTTTGTGATAATGTTTGTTTTTTGCATTTTAATGGTTGAAAAATTATATAAATTTTCTTGACAAACGGTCAATTTTATGCTATAATAAAGTCACAAAGGGAGTAGTTACATTGCGATTTGACAGAGCAATGTGGTCGCGCCGACAAGACAGCTGAAAAGCTCGGTGCAGACAGGTTCACTTTCGGAATCGAACAAGACTTTATTACGGCATAATGCTGTGGTAAAGTCTTTTTTTGTAACCGGACGTTATTTCGCATAATACGGCTCTCTTAATAAATGGTCTGCAGACCGTAAAACACTTAAATCATAATGGCTGAACGCCATAATAAAATTAATTTATCTGGAGGAAAATAATATGCAATACATACTTTTAGGCATTTTGGCTGCGTTTATCGTGATCATCGCGATAATAGGCTATATGAAGGCTCCGCCGGATACCGCCTACATTATTTCCGGTCTTGGCAAAAGACGGATACTTATAGGTAAAGCCGGATGGCGCGTGCCGTTCTTCACACGTGTCGACAAGCTATCGCTTCGTGTAATGCAGGTGGACGTTAAGACGTCGGAAGCGGTACCTACCAGCGAGTTCATCAACGTAACGGTCGACGGCGTCGCGAACATCAAGGTTTCTTCAGACCCGGAGCTTCTCAGACGCGCCGCCGAGGCGCTGCTCGGCATGAGACGCGAGGAGATGATTTTCCTTGTTACTCAGGTGCTTGAGGGTAATATGCGTGAGATAGTGGGCTCAGTCGGTCTGAAGGAAATGGTGCAGGACAGACAGGGAGTTGCGAGAAAGATCACGGAAAACGTTTTGCCGGATATGGAAAAACTCGGTATAGAGGTTGTAAACTTCAATATCCAGAATTTCAAGGACGGTAACGGTACTATTGAAAACATGGGTATCGACAACGTTGAGCAGATACGTAAGACAGCACAGATAGCCAAAGCCAACGCTCAGAGAGATATAGCTATAGCCACCGCAAAGGCTCAGGAGGAAGCAAACGCGGTTAGGGTACAATCGGAGCAGAAGATCGCCGAACAGGATACGGAGCTTGCCGTTCAGAAAGCCGAAATGCAGGTCAGAGCGGACAATAAAAGAGCTGAAGCTGACGCGGCGTACAGCATCCAGCAGGAAAATCAGCGTAAGACTATTGAGATCACCAAAGCCAACGCGGATATAGCAAAACGCGAAAAAGAAGCCGAGATCGCCGAAAAGGAGATCGCGATCAAGGAAAAGACTCTTGACGCGGAGGTCAGAAAGCAGGCTGACGCTATGAAGTATAAGGCCGAGAAGGAAGCCGAGGCTCTGCTTATCAAACGCCAGAAGGAGGCCGAAGCTCAGAAGTTCGAGGCTATTCAGGAAGCCGAAGCGAAGAAAGCCGAGGCGGAAGCGCTCAGATTCGCGATGGAGCAGGAGGCTGAGGGTATTCGTGCCAAAGGCCTTGCCGAAGCCGAGGCTATTGAGAAAAAGGCCGAGGCTCAGAAGAAGATGGGCGAAGCTTCTGTTCTTGAAATGTATCTTACCGCTTTGCCCGAGGTTGTACGCAACGCCGCGTCTCCTCTTGCGCAGACCGATAAGATCATAATGTACGGGGACGGAAATTCTTCAAAGCTCGTTAAGGACGTTATGAACAGCGCAAATCAGATACTCGAGGGTATAAAGGAGTCTACCGGTATTGATATCACTGAAATGATAAGCAATGTAGGTAAACAGCCTTCAGCCACTGAGGAAAACAAAACAGAATAAAGCGGAGTAAATCTTCAACTTCTCAGAAAAAAAGTAAATATATGATTTCATAAGGCGGGAAGCGGCATATCCGTTTTCGCTAATGCACCCTTTCAGAAGAGTTTTTGAAGGGAATTCATAAGGGGCTGTCTCATAGCATTAACAAACTGTAAACAGATTGTGCAGTCCAACTAAAAAACCAAGGTCAAACGATTTATTGACCTTGGTTTTTATCTTTTTTGCACAGGTCTGTTATCAAAAAATCAATTTGCGACAGCCCCTTAATGCTATTTTTCGTAAGAAAAGCTTTTGATTCAGATACGTTTGTTTTCAGAGCGATATTAGTTCTTTTTATTAAACCTTTCTATCTGCTCGTATGAGTATTCAAGAGCCTCCCATAGCCCGTTTTTAAATTCATTCGGCCGAAGTACCTCATTTCCCTGAGCGGTGGATTTTATTGTTACCATCGTCATACCGGGGTATTCTGCTCCCCCCTGTTCTCCGAGAATAACTATTTCCGCGAAAGCGTGTCCGTTAAGGTCGCCGTATGCCATAAAGTTATTACTGCACCTTAGAAGGGGATATCCCCTGAAAACTATATATTTGTCTATACTTACTGTATCTACAGCCATTATTGTGCCATCCTTTCTTTAGAAGCTATACTGATAGTCAAAAAATACCGGTCTGTTACCGGAAAACATAATCATATTACTATTATAACTTATAAAAGCGAGTATTTCCACATTAATTTGTAAACATTGTTTACACTAAAATTTGTTAAACGACATGTGACTTAAGGTAATAAAGCTGATTACAAGCGAATAGAATGTAGTAATCAGAGCCAAAAAAGAAAGGAACGGTCACAAAATGAACAAATATTTACCCGAAGGAAGCTTGATCGCGACCCATGAAAACAGAGAATATATAGCTTCGGTTGCAGGACTTGAAAAAGCGATGGCGGCAGGAAAGATACTTGAGGGAATGGCGGTAATGTGCGACGGAGAGCTGAATCTGACTGTTGATCTGTGCGGTATAAAGGGAGTTATTCCCAAGGAGGAGGCGGTACTCAGCGAAGGTGAGTGTAAGGATATAGCCGTAATTACCAGGGTAGGAAAGCCTGTGTGCTTCAAGGTTATCGGTATGGAAGGCGGAAAGGCGATCCTATCGAGACGCTCGGCGCAGATAGAATGTATGCGCAATCATGTGCTGACCCTCGTGCCGGGAGATATAATCGATTCAAAGGTAACGCATATGGAGCAGTTCGGAGCCTTTGTTGATATTGGGTGCGGTATCGTCTCGCTGCTTTCTATCGATTGTATTTCGGTGTCGCGTATTTCTCATCCTAAAGACAGATTTTATGTGGGTATGCAGATAAAAACCGTTATAAAAAGTGTGGATTATGATACCGGCAGAGTGTATGTCAGCCACAAGGAGCTGCTCGGTACCTGGGAAGAAAACGCGGAAAGATTTCGGGTGGGACAGACGGTAGCGGGAACGGTCCGCTCTGTCGAGGACTACGGTATATTTGTAGAGCTGACGCCGAATCTTGCCGGTCTGGCGGAGCTCAGGGATGACGTTCGTGTGGGTCAGGGGGCTGCGGTATATATTAAGAATATCATACCGGAGAGAATGAAGATAAAGCTGGTTATAATAGATTCCGGAAATGGGACCTCTCAGCCCGGAGAACCGGAATATTACATAAAGGATACCGGACACATAGACAGATGGGTATATTCACCGCAGGAATGCAGACGGAGAGTGGAGACGATATTCGAATAAAAGCAGATATGACAAAAAAGGGCTGGCTCATTTTTATGAGCCGGCCCCGGTGTTTTTATTGTGACTGGTTTTACCAAAAAAATTAAAGAAAGAAGTTTTCTTTTCAGGCTTTGCAGCATTTTCTGCGTTTTTTTCGCTTGTATGATCGTTTATCTCAGATTTGACAGAGCTGGTCTCCATCGATGTTTCCGGCACGTTTTTAACGTGTTTAGGACGATCACAGGTAAAATAATGAAGTATAAATACAGCGGTCATCAGGCCGACTATAAAGAACCATGTGGCGTGAAGGTCAAATAACGCGAAAAGCCCGGGTCTTTCAATTATAGTGACGTCGCTTGAGGCTGAGCGCAGATGAACTCCGAGAGTATCAAAATGGTAGCTGTCTCCGTTCGGGGTGAAAAGTGAGGTATCGGGCGCGTTAAATCTGACGGCGATCGCCTCATCATATGAACATTCTCCGGAGTATACTCCGTTTTCCGCCATATAGGTATATACCGTATTTCCGGAGCGGAAGTTGATAAATCCGTTTGAAACAGAAAAATCACTTACTTTGAGAGCGGTGTAAGGGAATGAAATGGCGTAAATAAATTCACCGCTGGTGCTGTAGACATTTATCGCTCCGATATTGCCGTAGTATACATATAATTTATCATTATAATATGATAGATCCGTAATCGAAGTTACCGTTTCTATTTCTTCCGAAAGAGGTGAATCAGACAGGGAATAGCGGTAGGGATTCAATACTCCGGTGGAAATAATAGGCAGAGTAAAGGAAAAAACGGTCAAAAACACAAGATACGGAAGTAAAATAAATGGCAGATGAGCAAGAACAGACGGCTTTTCGGGTCTGTAATCCGACGGGTGAAACTGAACCTGTGTCGCGAGGGCGGTCAGCTCATACGCGGTCAGACGGCAAACATATTTTTTCGGTCGGGTTATAGCGTTTTTACCACGGACATAAAAAGAAACCTTGCAGAGCTGCTGATTATTCATAACCGGGAATTTTACTTTACGGGAAACTCTGGCGCCGTATATTTCAGTATATTTGATTTTACCCGAGACACCGTAATTCTCCCAGAAAGCTGATTTACCGAACCAGTAAGCAAGAAGCGGCGGCGTTCTCTTCTGAAAAAAGAAGAACATAAATACGCTGAGAAAAAATACGGTAAGGCGCAGAACGGTGATAAATTCATTGTCGGCAGTAAAAATAAAAAAAGATACGAATTGGATAAAAATAAGGCTTATAATAAATATTACCGCAGGATATGCTATACCGGTAAGGATACCTTCTGAAAAGCCGTGAGTGTATGCTATTTTGCGGCGGAATCTGAGCGAGCATATTATTTGTTTTATAAAAGCCGCTCCGCAACCGGCAAATATAAGACCGGTAATGATTAGTATTGTAGTATTAAGTATCAAAACGGAACCTCCAAGTATATAAAGGGAAACTGCGAATAATGCAGGTAATGATCGGTATATGTCGTATAATAATATAATAACATTTTTTTATTTACATGTCAAGAGATAAAAACATAAAAATTAACATAGTGTATATTATAAAATATTGATATTAAATTATAGAACTGATAAAATGATGTGAGTAAGTAATTAAGTAATAATTTATTTCGTGTAGCGTCGGCTACCAAAGTTTAATGAATTTAACAAGTTCGGCGGAAAGAAGGAATGGTTATAAAATGAATGAGAAGAATTTAAAAATTATTTTAGGTGTTGCGGGAATACTTCTGGGAATATTCTTTATTAAAATAAACGGGCAACTGCTTTTTGAGATAATGGCTTTTATTCTTGGCGCTCTGACAGTCCTGACAAGCTTACTCGGTCTGATCAAAGCATTGAGCGAGGATGGGAAAATCCGCGGTATTCACATTATTTTAAACGGATGTGGGATTGCGCTTGGGGTACTGCTTATGTTTTATTCAGGACCGGCGCTTCTGATAGGGATAGGAATATATATGATAGCGTTTCCCATTTTTGATATTATTATGTCGCCGTATCGCTCAGAGCAGTTAAAGGCGGAGTTTCCGAAAATACTTGTTGGTATCGGCTTGATAGTAATCGGTCCGGGGAAAATAATTGATATTATAATTAAAATTCTGGGTATCATCCTTATAATTTTATCCGCTTATTTTATATTTGCTACTATAAAAAAAGAAAAACACTAAAAAAATATTATATTATCGTGAATAATCGACAAAAATCCGGTGAATATATTCGCAAAAACTAAACAATTAGCCAAAAATAAAAAATAGGAGTGAAAAGGGGGTTGACAAAAGGAGGAGGAAGTGATATAATATACGAGCGCTCTTTTGAGGGGAGAGCCTGAGGAGGAGCGCAAGAAGAGAAATGATCCTTGAAAA
>CALYAD010000065.1 GCA_944393415.1 uncultured Clostridia bacterium
GTTGTACGCAAGCTCATTGAGTGTATTCGGGTAATGCCCGATAGAAAACTTGTGATAGTTTTGAAGGGCGGAATAACCATAGAAGAACAAATTGCCGAATAGGTCGTTGGTTCGAAAAACAGCAGGGGAGAAAAAGAATCACCTTTCAAATCCGAACCAACGTGTCCGATTGAGGGGTGATTTCTTTGTATATCCGCATACAATTTTAATACTACGAAAAATCTTGATAAAATACATAGGGGTCAATGGTTCGAAAACGAGCAGGGCAAAACGGAATTTACAACAGCAAAAATGCCCAAAACCCTTGTAAAATAAGGCTTTTTCGGCAATAGTCTTTCCGTCTTGATTAGACAAAAAAAGAGAGCAAGTCATTGACTTGCTCTCTTTTTTCAACGAAATTTGCCCTTCGGGCAAGTGAAATAGCCCCGCTGTGAAATATTTGCTTTACAAATGTGAAATGTTTTCTTCGCGAACATGGGCAAATTTCATTTCACATCGTCGGGGTGAAACGAAGGCGATATTTCACAATGATCGAGGGTGAGCAAAACGCCGATTTCGACCAATTGCACAGAACAGGACCGACTGAGCGGATTTTTCGGAGTAAAACTATTGCAAAAGAGTAAAAAATGTGATATAATAGGATTGTGAATCGAGGGAGATACCAATAGCTTAAAACGAAATTCGCAATGTAAATCAAAACAAGATGAGCAAGGAAATGAATATGAAGCGACCTACCCGAAACGGGCAAAAGGTCTTGTAAAGAATGGCAGGGCACGTTTCGTAGGTGAAAATAAAATATGCCTTCGTGTCCTCCGTATAAGATTAGGGAGGATATTTTGGAGATTTACGAAATAATGTATAGTGATGCTCAAAAAAGGTTATCACTTATTTAGTTAACAATCCCATTTGCGGTACAATAAATTGAGGGCAAATTCCTAATCGTGGTCTGCCTTTTTGTGTTTTCAAAATGGAAGAATATCATCTTTTAAGACCATAACAGCCGGAAGGTCCGGACAAAACGGATGTCAGACAAAAAAGGTCCGAAACGATTACAGTTTCGGGCTTTTTTCATACGAATGCCGTGGATAAATAAGCGGTTTATAAAAACGTTTTCGGATTGGCAAGCATAAATTGATTTCAAACCTCCAACCTTTTCAAAGATCGGTGTCTATATTGTTGAAAGCTTTCAAGGAGACTCAGGCAAATGAACAAATGTGATGCGGAAAAAATGATAACGGAATACCTAAAGCCGATTTTCGGTTTTGCTTTGAAGCGCTGCAAAAACGTGCAGGATGCGGAGGATTTATCACAGAATATTATTCTGAAGGCATACCGTACACTGATATCAAGGGATGACATCGGGCAGCCTGATAAATTTATATGGACGATAGCGCACAACGCTCTGTCGAATTATTACCGTGGTGCTTCACGGCAAATGATAGGTGTCGCTGCCGAGGGTGTAGAGTATCTGCTTACTGATCCCGATTCATTTACGGATGAATTTGATTATCAGCAAATTGACAGATTGCAGAAAGAAATTGCATATCTTTCAAAGCTGCAGCGCGGTATAGTCATTGCATATTATTTTGAGAATAAAAAGCAGAGTGAAATTGCTGCCGAACTCGGTATTCCGCTCGGAACTGTCAAATGGCATTTGTTTGAAGCCAAAAAAGAACTGAAGAGGTATGGATATTATGAGGCAGACAAGTGAACTTAAATTTAATCCCGTTAAATTCGATTCTTACGGAATAAACGGCAGCGCAGGGACAAAATCTTTCGATGAAATTTTTCGCTCCGCGCTGTCGCAGAATATCTGCTATTGTGTAAGAAATGATGCCAAA
Source organism: uncultured Clostridia bacterium (assembly GCA_944393415.1). Lineage (GTDB taxonomy): Bacteria > Bacillota > Clostridia > Oscillospirales > CAG-272 > SIG673. The sequence goes on from CALYAD010000065.1 coordinate 1,842, forward strand.
TCCGTCAATGAAATAGCCGAAGCTCTCGGTGTTTCCCCGGTTTATGTTGAAAGCGAAGTGGGTTTCCTTGAAGAATATGGTTTTCTGAAAACGCAGAAAAACAAGTATATCGCCAATTTTATCATCAGCGAGCCTACTTCCGAGCTCTTGATATTGCAGGATCAGATGTATAAGCGTGCCGCGGAGCTGTTTGCAAATGAACTGTATGATGAGCTGGTATGCAGCGGACTTTTTGACTCTCCGGATATAATCTGCAATCAGACAGACGAACCTGTTTTGCTGACGCGGGATAATCCATGCACGGATCGCAATTTCCTTTTGTGGTCACTCATTCCATACATTGCGGCGTACTCCGGCGAACAGCTTACGAACGACAGCATTTCTTTTGAGCAGGTGGCTGCTATTCGTCCGGACGGCGGACACAATATCGTTAACGCGACTGTAATTCCCGAAAAGATAAGCCTGCCGGACGACTATGTGTACATGAAGAACTGGTGCGGACCTATATGGAATGAGAGAAACGGACTGGTTCTTTGGCAGGTCAACAGCGAATGGTCAGACCGGGACGATGTATCCGGATGGCAGTGTGCCGCTGACGCGAAACGTGCGCTCTCCCTTTATGACAGCGGCGAGTGTTCAATGGATGATTGGGTATGGCTGACAGAGCGCGGCTATGTAAAAATCAATGGGGACTATGACGGATATTTCAAAGCCGTGTGGCAGATCGTCATGCTTATAAGCAAAGATATCAAGATGAAGCTTCTTGATATCGGAAAGAGGATCAAAGAAAAATACAAATCCGATTTTGAAATACTGAAAGAACCGTATGCGGAAGCGGTTCTCCGGTCCATACCGGCACATTTGAAGAAGGTGAAGGAATATGAGCTTCAGTTTGTCTTTAGTTCCGACGGCTGGTTTTTACTTCACTGCATAGTGGCGCTGCTTAAAAACGGAAAGCTGAAAAAGCTGACGGAAGGGCAGAGAAGGGCATCGATGACAGTTATCGCGCCGAAATAGAAAATGAGCATGACCTGTTGTCTACCAACAAAAGTCTCTTCAGAAACCCTTTTTGAAAAGGGTTTCTGAAACTTCCCAAAAACTTTTCTTAAAGGAAGGTAAGAGGTATATTACGCCGAGTCTCCGAGTAATTTTTTAAAAATTCTTGAAAGTTAAGTAAAAAATAAAAATTTTTCCGCATCGACTGAACCTGCGATAAATCCCCGCGACTATACTTACGTACATGTACAAACAGAAAACGAGCAGGGCGTTAAAATGAATATAGAAGGAGTTGCTTACAATGATATCTGATGACGGTATAATACAATACTATGACTATATTCGGCGTCTTGCGGAGTCAAAATGTTCCTCAAAACATGATGCCGAGGATCTGCTTTCCGAAACCTTTCTTGCCGCGTATGCATATATTCACCGGGGGTGCGAAATAAAATACCCTAAGACGTGGCTTGCGAATACTTTCATGCACAAATTTCACGATTTGCTGCGTAAAAGATATGCAGGCGGCGATGTCACAGCCGATTCCGTTATAAATATCGAAACATTTGAAGCAGCCGCTGACGACGATGCCGAAATGGAGGAGTTTTACGCTACAGAGGAAGCGGCGGAGGTAAGGCGGGAGATACTTTATCTGTCGCAGATAACGCGCGAGGTTTTGATAAGGTTTTATTATAACGGATACACTGTTGCGGATATCGCCTCTCAGCTTGGTATTCCGGAGGGAACGGTTAAAAGCAGACTTTCGGCAGGCCGTGAAAAGGTCAGAAAGGGGTTAACTGAAACCATGACAGAAAATAAAAACAGTATTCCGGGTAAGCTGAATTTAACTTACAGCGGTTCAGACGGTCCGAATAATGCGCCTATATGCTATGTCGAGGATGATTTAATAGCTCAGAATCTGTTGGCGCTTGCGTATGACAAACCATTAACGCTCTCAGAGCTTGCCGAGACGATCGGTATTCCGACCGTATACATCGAGCCGATACTGAATAAGCTGACAATGGGTGAGCTTATGGTCAAAACTGACGGTGGGAAATACTACTCCGATTTTATAATCTATAAACCGTGGGAGTTTCTTGAAAAATTCAAGTCTCAGAAGCAGTTCGTTGCAGAGCGATTTGAGCGTTTCTGGGATATATTATCCGATGCGTTAAAGGAAGCCGGAAGGCTCGGCTTTTCGGAAAAACTGAATAAAAGACAGCGTATCAAGCTTGAAAGATATGTTATACTTGATTCACTGCAGCGTTTCCAGCTCAGGCTTTCCGATTTCGCCGGCAATATTTCTGATCACCGGAAACGGCGGGACGGCGGAAGCTGGACGGCAATCGGGTTCTATTTTCCGGGCGGTTACAACGATGAGGAGTATATGAAGGCATCTGAGTATACGGTACGCGGCGGATGTCGTACTCATGGAGGTGATACGAAAATCCGGATTTCCGGAGAAAATACCGCACAGGTATATTTGCAGCTGCGCGAGTTTGATACCACGCTGTGGGATTGCCCGGGAAGATTTGGTATCTGTCACTCGTATTTTGGGGAGATAAGAAAGCTGCTTTGGTATCTTTATAAGGATATCCCGCTTGAAAAGACGGATATAAGCAATAATATGCTTGAAAATATTGACCGCTTTATTGAAATTGCCGGGCTGTTGGCGCGTGAAAACGGAGAGCTCAGCGTAGATATTCCGGTAATTTCAAGAGAGGAATTTTCCGAGGTTGAGCGTGTGATAGGACGGTGCTTTGAGCGGCTTTCAGCCGAGCTTGGCGATGAGTATCGGGAGTATCTGAAAGGCAATATATTAGATATTCCAAAGCACCTGACCGGTGTCAGAGACGTGGACAGATATTTCCCGGCTACAAATTATATTGTAATGTCGGTGGTCCGTCTGGCATATGAAAAGGGACTGCATCTGGCAGGAGTTGACTATTCCTGTCCGCCGGTTGTGCTGGTATATAAGGAATAAGTTAAAACAAACCCTGAGCGGGAAAGAGAGCAAATATTTGGATTTGCTCTCTTTTTAACTAAATTAGTCTAAATATCTATTCGCGGCAGTGAACGGTGTTTTTTTATCTCGTTGACAAGTAATGGGATATATGATATAATGAGAGCGAAGTGGAGGTTATGTAATATATTGCCGATGGGTGTAAAAATAAATAAGATTTGTGGAAATATCTTGTAAAATGAATAGTTTTAACTTTAGTTCCTGCAAGCGGATGTGTTTTTGATCATTGCAGAATTTACACATTATCTAATGGAGGTTTGGTTGTGGATGCGTTCTACGAATTAATCCAGGAAACTTATAATATAAAAAAAGAAGATTCGGTGGAAAAAATTAGCTTTTACAATATAATCGATGTAGCGCCTGATGTGATAATATATGAAGATAACAGCGGTAATAAGCAAAAAATATCGTTGCCGGTTTGTGCAAAATTATATGCTGAAAAAAACGGCATTTCACGAAATTGCGAAGGGCAAAAATTGAATTGCGTCGGAGGTCGTTTTTTTAGCGAATCGTCCAAAAGCGCCTTTTATGAGTTTTTTACATCAGAGCATATACGTTTTTGCTTAGAATTGAAATCTAACAAATTTAAGGATTTTTTAGGTAGATATTTAAAATTGAATTTATATACAAAAGAATTTTCAGTCTTTTATTCATTGCAAAAAAAATTAAACAAAATCGGTTATACAACTATTGATTTAACTTGATTTATTTAATTTTTGCTGGAATTTATTTTATTTATCAGGCAAAATAAAGGAGATGATAGCGAAATTATTTGCAGTATCAGAATAGTAAACATATATAAATTTTTCTTTATCAATTTTGGATAAAATATTGACAAATTGTTGGTTTGATGATATAATGCTTTTGTATAAATTATCTATTCTGTATTTTCAAATAATTAAAAGTTTCTATAATTACGCGCGGGAAAATATAACTTTTGTGAACGCCGTAAGCGGAGGGGGATAGCGTGAAAGATTAATTTTATCGCATCGGATTGCAGACGGTTTCACGCATAAATTTTCTTAAAAGCTAAACGCTTTTTGTTTTGCGGAGCAAAACACGAAAATTATTCATATCTATTAAAAACCGATTATAACGGTTTTTTAGTCGCCAAAGGCGACATGAGGTGATTAAAATGAAATTTTGGGGTGCTTTGTTATTTGTTATCGTAATGATATCCCTGTATTCAAAGCTTCGGATTTTAATCAAAAGGATAATACTACGCTTCAAGCTTAAGTCGGTATGCAGGAAATATAATTTTACGCTTCATCCTGTGCATGCTTTTTGGTTTTTGGGAAGAAAAGGAGGCGCGGACTGTGATTTTTACATAGAAACCCCGTATTCGGTTTTTGCGGTAAAATTATTTTCTGTAAAACATAAAAGCTCGAAGCTTATATTCAATGCAGACGGTAAATATTATACTTTAAGATATTTTTGTCCGTTGCCGAGGTCATATATACCGATTGAGTCCCGAAAAAGAAAATTATCATCCTTCAATTTCAGAAAAAACGTAAAGGACTCTTGGTACATTAAAACATTTTCGGATGTTCTTTTGGTGAATCCGGTCTGTTATGAGATTCGTAACAGAGATAAAGTCATTTACTCAGGCGACGCCTTGTTTGGTATGACATTATATTCTCTCTCGGGATTTATAAGTAAACTTGGCTATGAGGGAAGCCTGGCGGCTGAGGATGTTTATTTCAGATAATCTTTTGTTTTTGCAATGGGTTATATACACGGAATGGGGCGGTTTAATCGATATAGCGCGGATTTGACAGCGTTAGCGCGGAATCGGTTTTAACATCTTCATGGGAAAGGTACGGTAAGGTATTATAAATGGATAGACCCGGATTTATAACAATTGTTAAAAAATCTGAGATTAAAGACTCATTGTTTGAAGATCTGCAGATAAGTAAAATATTATCGACGGACGCCATAAATGTGTTAAAATGGGTTTGTGATATCGGTGAAATAAAAAAACGCCACAGTATATTTGCTGCGATGGAAAACGAAAGCTTCTGTGAGCTTCTCGAAAAATGCGGCGAGGCAATACTTGATTTTGATAAAAGCAAGGAGCTTTTGAACAATGCGATACCGGGAATAGAAGTCATCTGTCTGACAATCCGCGTTTTGGAAGCGTACATAAACTTTTGCAAGAATATTACGGAGCTCAAAGGCTATTGCCGCCTTACCGATATGATAGCCGAGTTTTTCTTATTGCCTGAAAATTCACGACTGACACAGGAAATATCCTGTGCCGTAGTCAAAGCAAGAAACGCTTTGGCGGAGATTTCGGAATTTTGCTTGACATTTTCGGATAGTAACTGGATCAGTCCGAGCTATTCCGGAAAATCATATTATGAACGCGTCGCGGAGTGCGCTCAAGCCATGGGCTTTGACATACCTTCTCAAAGGACATTAGCCGTAAGAGCGGACGCCCCTGTTTCAAAAGCATATACGCAGCTTTTTTCTGATAAGGTCGGAGAAGCGGAAAAGCTGATCTCACCGTATTCGGATATAATACGGCTTGATTTTTCCGGCGACAGAACAGCTATAAATTTTTATCTCGAAATAAAAGAGCTTATACGAAAAGCGGAAAGCTATAATATCCCTCATACCTTGCCGGTTATTTCGGAAAACAGAAAAATCCGTATCAACAATGTCTATGATATTACCCTTCTCGCAAAGCAAGTGAGCGAAATCGTTCCTAACGACGCTTTTTTTGATACTGAAGCTCCGTTTTTCTTTCTTACGGGCGCAAACGGCGGAGGGAAAACGACTTATTTAAGAGCGGTAGGCGTTAATACGGTTTTGTTTCTTGCGGGCTGTCCGGTTTTCGCGGATCATGCCGAAATTTATCCGCTCCGTTATATAGACGTTCATTTTCCGAAGGATGAGAGATTTACCGATACCGGAAGATTGGACGAGGAAAAGCAGAGGGTTCGGGATATGCTTGACAGAGCCGACAGCGACGGTATATTGCTTTTTAATGAGACCTTCAGCGGAACAGATGATGAGCTCGGCTGCGCGCTGACACTGAGTACCGCGGGAAAAATGAGAGAAAAATCGGTCTTCGGTCTTTACGTGACACATTATCACGAGGTGAGCGGCAAGGGCTTTCCGCTGCTTCACGCGGAGGTAGAGGATACCCACGACGAGAAAAACAAACGGATATATCGCATAGTGAGGGCGGACGGCAGGACTATGTCATACGCCAAGGATATTTTAAGAAAATATAAGCTTGACAGGAAGTCGCTTTTGGAAAGGGGGCGTAAAAATGATCAGCCTTCTTAACTATGATGAAGCAGAAACCGGGAAGACAGGTGAGAGAGTACTTTATCATCTGTTAATCGATCGTATAACTGATTTTTTCTGTCGAAATCAAAGTCAGAGGGAGCTGTTTTCAGATATTATATCAGCGCCTTTGACCGACGGAGGCGCCGTTATGAACCGTCAGGATGTTCTGAAGGACTTTCTAGACTCACCGGAGCTTCTTGACGGAATGTGCGGATTATTCGATAAATTTTCAGAGCTGAAAAAAGCTCATAATAACGCCCGCAAGGACGATTGGCGCTTTTCAAGGGATTCAGATTTTGGCGCCGATTTTGTGATAGCGAAAAATTTGCTGAGCATCAACGCTCTGACTCTCAAAAAATTGTTTATTCTTATGAAGTCCATATCAGGCTTTATGTCTGGCTTTTATTTTACATCGAAGCCGTTAAAGGAGCTTAAAGCGTCGCTTGACCGCGTATGCCAAGCGGAGGAATATGAGGCTCTGTTGGAGATATGCACAAAATTTGAAATGTACAGCACAAGCAGTACGCTTGATTTCACTGCGGAGCTTGACGAAACCGGCAGGATATGCAAATGTGAGCTTATACCGCACGGTAACGTCAGAATCTCAGAGCCCACGCTGAAAAAGAAAAGGCGTTTCTTCAGAGGAGATGATGAACCTACATATCCCTGCCAGAGTTTTTTTGTCGGCAGAAGCACGTCGGTTTCGACGATTTTATCAGCGCCTTTAAAAAACCTAAGCGAGGTATTCAGCAGTATATCCTCGCAGATAATTTCATTGTATTCGGGAATCTTCAAGGAATGCTGCTTTTACAAAGCGGCGCTTGATTACTGCCGTAAGCTTAAGGAAAAGGGCTGTCAGTATGTATTTCCGTCTGTCTCCGATAGCGGTGACACAAGTATCCATGGACTTCGTGATATTTATCTGACGCTCCGCGCCGAAAGCCCGGATGATGTTATACCGAATGATTTTAATATGCTGTCAAAGCAAAACGGTATTGTCGTTTTCGGCAAAAACGGCGGCGGAAAAACGGTCTATTTACGTTCCGTCGGAACAGCTCAGCTGTTTTCGCAGGCGGGACTGCCGATACCGGCAGAGAAAGCGGAGATATGCTGCTTTAACACGGTGCTGACACAATTTTCCGAATCTGAAAAGGATTTTAAGGAGGGCAGTGACGCCGGACGCTTTGAGCAGGAGGTTTCGGAAATATCCGCAATTATGGATGAGCTCTCACAAAATACGCTGGTTCTGTTAAACGAGACATTTCAGACTACGGCATACGACGAGGGCGCGGAAGGACTTGCGGATATCCTGAATTATTTTTCATCTCTGAAAAGCAAATGGATATTGGTATCGCATATACATCAGATAAAAGACTTTCTTCCTGATACAACGCTTTTTCGTACATTTAAGGATAATTATACTATTGAATAATTGGCTTTGAGCTCTATTCTGTGAGCAATAAATGGGTGTTTTGTATTGGTTTGCAGCAATAAAGCGAGCGGAATGTTCTTTTTAGAATAAGCGTCTATGGACGTTAATTATCGCTGTGATAAAAATTTTTAAATATGACATTATTTGTCGGCATTAAGCTTTATACTGTATGTGTAAATACAAAACAGCTGTTGAATATAGGGCATAAGCCTGAAATTTCTCAGGCTTCGCTTTTATGGCTTGTGCGCCGTGGAATTATCTGAGGCGACGACCATAGGACCGGCATGTTAATATACTGTCATACATAAGTAAATGCTGAAGAGAAAAGTTGGACTTGTTGGAAATCAAGAGGAACCTGGCATTGAAAAACACATTGTGTTTTTTATGCCGGGTTTTTATTTTTTAAAAATTTCAAATATTTAAAGAGAGGAAAACAGAGAGATGAAAGAAAATGAATATAAATATATGCTGAAAAAAGGAGAATCCGACTATATACAGTCATGCCTGAAGCTGAACGGAACGGGGCTCGCGGTTCGGCATAAATCTCAGACCAATTATTACTACGACACGGAGGATTATACGCTTGACAAAGCAGGTATTACCTGCCGCGTAAGAGACGACGGATGCGTGCTTGAAGGAACGCTCAAGATACACGGAAGGTCGGAGCGTGAAGGAAACGTGGAAATACCGTTAAAGACAGAAGGAGTGCCCGAAAGCTTTATGCTCGGAGAGAGGAGGCTTATATTTTTAGGCTCGCTTCATACTGACAGAATTATATATGAGATAAGCGAAGGGGTGCGGCTGATGTTCGATACAAATACCTATCTCGGCGAGCGGGACTACGAAATGGAAATAGAGTTCGAAGAAAGCAAAAGACGGGAAGCCGGTAATCTGCTGCGTGAGACAGAGCTGTTTGCGTATCAGTACCGTGTAATGTGCGGCGGCGAGTCCTCCGCGGATAAAAACGGCGCGGTATTATCCAAATCCGGCAGATTTATAAGAAAAAAACAAGGCATGAAGGGCTCAGAGAATAAAGTTAATATTATTATTAATTTTGGTTTTTGAGAAAAATATCATATACGAAGGGAAAACCCCGGATGAATGCTGTCAAAGAAATAAAGAAAATAAGCGGAAAAGAGCCTGAGATACTAACGGATGAATGGCGAAATCAGTACAGAATACTTACCTGTGAAAACGGAACAAAAACCGCGTATATTTTTTCAGTCCCGGTATTTGCATATGACACATATTCCCTGATATCCGAAGAATGGGAAAAAATAGACGGCTTTCGTTATAGCCGCGGCATTAATTCAAAGAATGTATATAAGGGAAGAAAAATAACGCTTGAAAACTTTATCGATTTCGCGGAAATCCGTACCGGAAAAGGTCAGGACTGCGTGGTAAAGCCGGGAATGAACGGAATCAACATATTTTCGGATAGCTCAGAACTCTGCTTTGAGCTGAAAACCGGATATCCGTATCCGGTTAAAGAAAACGGTTTAAGCTTTGCGCTGATGGAGGCAAAGCACCTGCCGTTTTTAACAGTGACGCCTTTTTTGTCCGAAACCCGTGACGGACGGTTTGTCCCGGCATTTATTGATACCCGGGAATGGGGAGAACGCGGGTACAGCTTCCGGATATATTCAGGTGAAAAGCAGGTACGTCTGTCGGCTGAAATTAATCTTTACCTGCCGAAAACAGTTTTTGATACCACCGTGGAAGCCGAAAATCCGGATAGAAATAATGTTTACGGAAGCTATGCTTTGATTGGAAAAACTGACAGATTCGGAGAGCAGAGACTGCTGCTGCGGCTTAACAATACAGAGGTAATGCTGAATGGGCTTGGCAATGTCCTGAAAGCGGAGCTGTATATACCGAAATTCGGTATATACAAGGGTGAGCTCGGAGCGTATAAAATCAGCGAGCCGTGGTGTACATTCAACACCTGTTGGTCGGATATGCCCGCACTTGGCAGAGAAGCAACCGCTCTGACAGAGGTAAACGGATATCTTAAAGCAGACATTACCGGAATGCTGTGCTTTCACCCAAATTACGGTATTATACTTAAAAGCAAAGAAAAAAACAGCCTGTGCGCGGTATCCACCGCGGACAGCTGCGACCACCCACTGATCATAAAAATACAATATGAATGAAAGGAACAAAAATATGGAAAAAAACATTATGGCTTTTGACCCCGGAGATATCGTTTGTGAGGACAAAAGCAAAAGAACGGAAAGAGAAAAGCACTACATGCTGAAGGACGGAAGCTATGTGGCGGAGATATATAATTTCCCTGTACATTTCCGGGATAAAAAAGATAACCGCTACCATACCGTGAATAACACTCTTGAGAAAAAGGACGGAGTTTATGAAAACGTAAAGGGCGCTTTCAAGGCAAGGCTGCCGGAAAGTCTTAAAAACGGCGAGAGCATAATGAAGCTCGAAAAGGACGGAAGAAGCATCGAGTGGGAGTATCTGAACCCAAAGAAGAGAAGGTTTGAAAAGGGGAAGGTAATACAGCTCCCTGAGCGGAACAGCCCGGAAGTAATCCACGCGGCCGGACATATACGTTATCCGGAGATATGCAGAAACACGGATATTGAATACGACGTACTGCCAACCGGAATTAAGGAAAACATAGTCATCAAGGCAAAGAAGCGCTCGTATAAATTTGCTTTCAAGGTGAAGCTGAACGGCTACACTCTGAGCGAAAAGGACGGCGAGCTGTTTTTCACAGCCGAAGGGGATGGAATAACGGAAAAATACGAATACAAAATGCCGCGTATGTCTATGAAGGACAGAGCAAATAATTACAGTGAAAGTGTTGACTATACTCTTGAAAAGATAACCGACGGAGAATACATATTCACTGTTATTCCCGATAAAAGCTGGATTGAAGCTGAGGACAGGACTTTTCCGATAACGGTTGACCCGTCGCTCCAGTCGGCGTCGTATTCAAACTGCATCAGAAGCAAGAGCTTCAGCAGTGACTATTATGTTCTCGACAGCGAGGACTACAGATATGTCGGACATCTCGGTATGGGAAGCGAATATAAAACATATTTTAAAATAAATACCTCCGTGATACTCAGCGATTTGGACGAGAGCGCGGAGATCACAAACGCCGCTTTACTGCTCCATCCCAAGGAGCTGCGTATTCCGTTCGGAGAGCTGTCGGCGTATTCGCTTAACGGTGACTGGGAAAGTGCGGGCTCATACCAGAATCTCCCCGGAGAAAATCAGTATATCGGGTTTTATTCCACATACAACAATAGGATAGATATAACCGGTACATTTATAAACTGGTTAAAAAATACCTCTCCGAATAACGGATTTGTACTGAGAACAAGCGTACCGGAAGAATGCTATTACTGCTCGGGGATAAGTGAGTTTTATTCCGAAAATCATAATAATTATTATCCGTCTGTCCAGATAAGCTACAGTATCGCTGAGCCTAAGGAATACAAGGATTACAAGCCGGGACAGGAGCATTATACGTTTGATATAGGCAACGGAGTCAGCGGTTCGGTCAATCTCTCGGACGGCTCGCTTTCGGTATCCTTTCCGCTGATAGACCAGGAGAGCAGCTTTACCCCGTTCCCGATTTCGCTCATCTATGATAAATCGATGGAGCATTTTAACGGCTGGAAGCTTTCCTGTGAGCAGAAGCTGCTTCAGGCGGAATATAACAATCAGAGTATTTCCATGCTGTATATAGACAGCGCCGGAAAGCAGCATCCAATGAAGCTGTATAATGGCAATTATGTCGAGTCGAGCGGAATGCATATGAGGCTGAGCGGCACAAACGCTATTATAGTCAGCGATTCTGAAAACAAAACGGAGGAACGGCTTTATTTTGAAAACGGGGTGCTTAATGAATACTATTTCAATAACGGTCAGCCGTCTTATACCTTTACTTATAACAACTCAAGCAAGCTCGTTGGAGTCAAGTCAGGCTCTAAAACGGTGGCGACCGTCACATATAATAATTACGGTATAGCTTCTATAAAAGACAGCTCGGGCAGGATTACCTCATTCAGTTATAATTCCTCGGGCAATCTGATCAAAATACAGCATCCAAACGGCATCTATGAACAGATGACATATTCCTCATCAAAGCTTTCGAGTGTGTCAACAAGCACGGGGGTAATCCACAACTTCGGATACACGGGCGATAAGATCACGTCCATTATCTCAAAAATGCTTTATAAGGAAATATCGTCAACAAGCACACAGGCATACAGCGACAGCGCAAGGAGACTTATCGAGAATATAAGCATAGTTTACGTAAGCGGTCAAACGGTACTCTATGACAAAAACGGTATAGCGACCGTGTATGATCTTGACGAAAACGGCAGGGCGTTGTCGGTATATCCGAACTACAGCGGATATCAATATAAAGAAGCATATCCGCATATAAACGTGCCGTCCGTAACACCGGGAGTGCATATCGCGTACTCGTCTGTCGATGACGGAGCTTATATAGGAAGCGATTATATATCCGAGCGTGTGACAGTCGACAGCAACAGCAGAAATATTCTTGGAGAACATGTCTTTAATACAGATAATGTCAGACATTGGGGTTCCGCTTATGATACTGTAAATGCATCCAGAATATGGTCTTCTAACCTTGACGGTGGTGTCGGAGCTTACCTTGATCAGTATGTATTATATATCCCGTCAAGCCAATCGCTGTCAATACCGTCTACCTCAGCCGCGGTAAAGCTTAAAGCGGCCTTTGGGCTGACCGAAGAATACGACTATATGCGTTACCACGATATATGGGGCATGCTTCCGCCGGAAAAAAACGCGCTCAGATTTTCCGTTTGGGCAAAGAAAATCAGCGGAATGCCTGAAATGTTTATTAAGGCAATAGTGCAGTATTCGGCATACGAGAACGGTATGTGGAAATACAGAGATAAAAAGGAGTATATAGGTCATTATAATCTGAGCAAAAGTCGGGATGACTGGTACCTGCTTGAGATAACCTTCCCTAACAAGCTATATTATGATGATTATACCTGGGACGATGACACTGACAATGACGTTAAAATCCCGCTTTTCGCCACTTTGGCTGAGTTTGAGCTGATAAAGCCGGAAAATAAAATCGGGGCGCTTTATCTGAATAATCCTGAGCTTGTCAGAGGTAAGGGAGAATATATAAAGTATAGTGAAGCAGTCGATGAAAGTACGTGTAAATACAGTAAGATAACCGAGGTCGACAGCGGATACTATATAAACAAAACGACAGAGACAAAAACGCTTGATATAACCGGCTCGCTTCAGAAAATCACAACCGAACGCGTAATTGACTATTATACCTTGGATGAGGACGAAAGGAAAACGTATGAGGATACCTACGAATACAGAAATCTGGCAGGAGAGGTGGACCCGGTTGAGAAAATTCAGGGAGAAAAGCTTGACACGGAAATAATTTATACTCCGGAGCTTATACCCAAAGCTCAGTATTCCTCTATGCTGAACGATAAAATGCTTGATTACAGCCGTCAATTTACCACTCCGACCATGTCTCCGGCTTCAATGTATTCCACCAAGCTGGTGTCAAAGGAAACCAACACCAATAATATATCACGAAGCTTTTCCTATCTGCAGAATACCAATTGGATATCCGAAATAACGGACGGCAATTCGAATACCGTGGAATACGAATATGACGAGGACGGGATGATCGAAAAGCTCAGCAGCGGAAGCAGCTATAACGAGTACGTATACAATCGCGGTTATATGACAGAGGCAAACGACGGGATGGCGGTGAAATACTCGTATGACGGAATAGGAAACGAAAGGCGTGTGACGATAGGAGGAAGTCAGCTGCTGGTGCGTGATTATACGGATAACAGCGACGGATCTGAGATATGCACGGTAACGTACGCGGACGGGAATATAGTAAAGCTGTATTTCGATCCGCTGGGCAATCCGATAAAGAAGACACGGAATAACAATGTCGAGGCGGAGACAAAGT